>JAHBTS010000001.1:600000-779100 GCA_019638515.1 Chitinophagales bacterium
TATAATAAATTCAATAAGGTGGATTTGCTGTTTTTTGAAAATCTGCCTTCGCTTTCTATTTATGATGACGATTTCCCTCGCGGACATAAGTTGGTGAGCATAAATTTTTCTCCAATGCTTTTGCAGAGTGAATTTGTAAAGCCATTTGCCACTTTGCCCAATACAGCCGGAACTGTATTTGAGCTATTGCCACCTCCATTTGAACTCAAAAAATCTTTCAATTCTTTTGAACTCGATTTAGTTAAAAAATACACACTGTAATTGTATATGGAAGAGCCAAATAAAAATTCATTGGAGCACGAATTAAGTATCTCACAAGAAGCGCCTAAGTCCGGTTTTAATTTTACCATTGTTGTTTTATTGGCAGTGGTAGTAGTCAGTATAGGAATTGCAGCATTTTTATTTATTAAGAAAAGCAAGCCGGAGTCTAAGAGTACTGCCGAGGCAACCGTGCAGCAGTTGAGTCCGCAAGAGCAATTAGCAGTGGCAATTCAAGCCGTTGAGAAGCAGCCCAATATCCATAATTTCATAAACTTGGGATTAGCATATTTCAATAATGGAAAGTTTGTGGAATCTATTGCCGTAAACATGCAAATCATACAAGCCGATACAAATAATACTGTTGCATTGAATAATATTTGCGCAGCCTATAATAACTTGGGACACTATGAAGAAGCCATCTATTTCGGTAAAAAGGCATTGGAAAAGGATACAGCCAACACACTGGCAAAAAATAACATAGCTTTTTCTGAAGCTAAAATAAAGCATATTGCAGCATTGCAGCAGAAAGTGCAAGGGAACGCTGCCAAAGGTGAGTTTATTGAATTGGGCTTGTATTATTATCAGCGCAAAGAGTTTAAACAAGCCATTGCTACGTTTGAAAAAGGATTGGCACAACATTCAAAAGACGTATTGCTGTTGAATAATTTATGTGCGTCATATTGCGAAATAAAGCAGTGGGAAAAGGCACTGCCATATTGCGAAGAGGCGCTGAAACTTCAGCCCGATTACAACCTGGCAAAAAATAATTTGCAGTGGGCAAAAGACGGTAAGGCAGGAAAATACAACTAAGTACATTTTTGAATGCTGGCAAAATTCAGAAAGCAGCGTACAGATTTGTATTAGATGAAAATTGAAATTTCTTTACAGCAGCATTGAGAAAAAAGTAAAATTGCAAGCACAACGTTCAATCAAAATATTTTCATGACAACCAAGCAGATTATCGAATACGTAAAGCAGCATCCGCTTCAAAAAGTAAAATTGGCAATAACCGATATAGACGGCATTTTGCGTGGGAAGTACGTGAGCACAGAAAAATTTCTTTCAATTGCCGAAAGTTCTTTCGGTTTTTGCGATGTAGTTTTTGGTTGGGATAGCAACGATGTGGCTTACGATAATGTGCGGTTTACAGGTTGGCATACAGGTTACCCCGATGCATTGGTAAAGGTAGATTTAGCTTCCTTTAGAACCATTC
Organism: Chitinophagales bacterium; assembly: GCA_019638515.1. Lineage (NCBI taxonomy): Bacteria > Pseudomonadati > Bacteroidota > Chitinophagia > Chitinophagales > Chitinophagales bacterium. The sequence continues at coordinate 601,475 of JAHBTS010000001.1, forward strand.
CGTGGGAAATGGATGTGCCATTTTTCCTCGGTTCATTTGTAAATGAAAAAAGCGAGCCAATACAAGTATGCCCAAGGCAATTATTACATAAAGTAAAGCAACAAGCAGATAAGGCAGGTTTTACAGCCTATTTTAGCCAAGAATTTGAATGGTTTAACTTTGCCGAAACGCCCGAGTCTTTTCACGAAAAAGGCTATAGCAACCCAACACCGCTCACTCCGGGAATGTTTGGATATTCAATTTTAAGAAGTTCGTTAAAGAATGAATTTTTTACAGACTTGTTTGAATTGCTACGCAAATTTAATGTGCCGATAGAAGGGCTGCACACAGAAACCGGCCCGGGTACTTACGAAGCGGCTATTCGTTACGGTTTAATCGAAGAGTCGGCCGATAGAGCCGTTTTATTTAAATCTGCCGTAAAAGAAATTGCATACAAGCATGGAATTATGGCAAGTTTTATGGCAAAGTGGAACGAAAATTTGCCGGGATGCAGCGGGCATGTTCACCAAAGTTTGTGGGATAAGGCATCTAAAAAGAATCTCTTTTACGATGAAAAAGATAAACAAAAAATGAGCGATACCATGAAGAGCTACATTGCAGGCCAATTGCATTGTTTGCCCTTTATATTGCCCATGTTTGCCCCAACCGTAAATTCATATAAGCGCCTGGTAGAAGGTGCTTGGGCACCAACCACCGTAACATGGAGTGTAGATAACCGCACCGTAGCTTTGCGCGCATTGCCTTGTGGCAGTAAATCGGCTCGTTTAGAAACAAGAGTGGTGGGCAGCGACAGCAACCCATATTTAGCAATGGCAGCTTGCTTAGCAGCCGGTTTATATGGTGTTAAAAACAAGTTGAAATTATTGCAGCCCGCATCGGTAGGAAACGGCTATCGCGATACAAGCAATGGCACATTGCCACGCAATCTTTGGGAGGCAACACAAGCAATGAAAGAAAGCAAACTTGCAACCGAACTTTTCGGAAAAGAGTTTGTGGAACACTTTACTGCCAGCCGTGAATGGGAGTGGAGGCAGTATAGCAAAGTAGTTACCGATTGGGAAATAAAAAGGTATTTCGAAATTATCTAGCAGCACACACGCGTTACTCCTTTATGAGTTTTGCTGTGCCGCTTAGTCCATTGCCCGAATTGAATTTAAGTAATAAAATTCCGGCAGGGAACGCTGTGGTTGAAACAGCTTGCGTACCATTTGTAAGGGTGGTATTTAGCAATTCCTTTCCTTGAATATCTATAATAGACAACTGTGTTGTTTCCGAAGTTGAAATGTATAGCACATCGCTTGCAGGATTGGGGAAAAAGCGAATGTCGGACTCCCAATGGTCGCTTACCGAAAGTACCTTTGGAACACTGTATGCTGCAATAAAGATATTGAAGAAGTCAGCATAAGGCATTGCGAAATTCCCGAACTTACATTTAAATAAATAGTAACCGGTAATAAAAGCCGTACTGTTTTTTACAGCTATGCCTAATGCTGCATCGGTTTGCACATCGCCAGCTGCTTGTGCAAATCTAAAGTTGCCATCGGTAGTATAACTCGCTAAAAAAACACCGCGATCGGCATCGGTAAGTTGGGTGCTGCCAAAGGTGATGCTGTTTTCAAACATACCTGCTATATACACGTTGCTCTCCTCATCTACGGTAATGCTCGTGCCTAAATCTAGCTTAGCTCCACCACCATGCCTTGCCCATAAGAATTGTCCATCGTTGTTGAGTTTGGCAATAAAAATATCGTTCCAGCCATAAAAAGGCAAAGCTGTATTGGCAATAGTAGCGGTACCGCCAATGTATCCGGTTACATAAGAATTGCCTGCAGTGTCGCAGGTTACGGCCATAGCTTGGTCTTCGGCTGCACTACCGGTTTGCGATAGCCATCTAAGATTTCCATCTAAATCGAAACTTGCCACAAAGGCATCGTAGCTAGAAGTTTGCGAAACAATCGTAGTAGAATCCAATGAAAAATTACTGCCCAAAAATCCCGCAACGGTAATTGCCTGGTGTTTATTCCACGCTATGCCAAAAGCAGAATTGTTATTGTTGCCTTTAGATGTTTTAGCCCACCGTGTGTTTCCGTTTTTATCTAAACTGAAAATAAAACTCTCGGTAAATGGGTTGGTGGTTTGCAACTCAAGATTTCCTATGGTTAGTTTCGTTTTATAGGTGCCGCATACATACACATTATCGTTGGCATCGGCAGTAATGCCAAAAGCAATATCATCGTTTAAGCCTCCTGCTTGTTTTGTCCAAATTTCGTTGCCGTTTAAATCGGTTTTCATTACAAATACATCGTAATTGCCAAGGGCAACAAGTGTGGTATTGCCAAAGGTGGCAGTGTCTTCAAAATAGCCGCATACATAAACTGCATCAGCTGTAATACTTATAGAATATGCTTTTTCGTTTTTTAAGCCACCATAGCTTTTAGCCCAAAGCACATTGCCGGCAGCATCGTATTTAGCAAGAAAAACTTCAAAAACAGTACCCGAAACATATTGGTTGCCGAAGTAGCCACCTCCGGAAACATTGCCTGAAACATATACATTGCCATTGGCATCGGTAGCAATTGATGTTCCCACATCGTTGCCCATACCTCCGGCAGCATAAGCCCAATTGAAATTTTGAGAGGAGGCAGTATTGAAAAACACTACGCAAACTATAGCCCAAAGTGTGTGGTGTAGCTTAATTTGCATTAACTTTTTTATGTAGTTACAGTTTTGCGGGGTGTCAAATATAGCAAAATCATTTTGTTGTTTTTTTATCTTTTGCTCTGCTTCCTCTGCTACTTTAAAGTTACCTTTGCAGCGCATTTCCCGTAAAAATTATGGCTAAATATATTTTTGTAACCGGTGGAGTTACTTCATCGCTTGGTAAAGGAATTTTTGCCGCTTCGTTGGCAAAGCTATTGCAATCGCGTGGCTATAGAGTTACTATTCAAAAATTCGATCCTTATATTAACGTAGATCCGGGAACGCTCAATCCTTATGAGCATGGCGAATGCTATGTTACAGAAGATGGTGCCGAAACAGATTTGGATCTTGGGCATTACGAGCGTTTTCTAAATGTGCCCACTTCGCAAGCAAATAATGTAACTACGGGGAGAATCTACCTCTCTGTTATCACCAAAGAAAGGCAGGGCGCTTACTTAGGGAAAACAGTACAAGTAATTCCGCATATTACCGATGAAATTAAACGCTGCATGTTGCTGTTGGGGCAAAGTGGCGATTACGACATAGTTATCACCGAAATTGGCGGCACGGTAGGTGATATTGAGGCGCAACCTTATATTGAAAGTGTGCGCCAGTTGGAATGGGAGCTGCCCGAAGGCGATACTTTAATTTGCCACCTTACGCTCTTGCCTTATTTAAAGAGCGCAAAGGAACTAAAAACCAAACCTACACAGCACAGTGTTAAGGAATTGCAGGCACTTGGTTTGCAGCCCGACATTTTGGTTTGCAGAACCGAAATTGAAATGAGTCCGGATATTAAAAAGAAGTTGGCTTTGTTTTGCAACGTGAGTCGCGATGCGGTAATCCAGGCTCTAGATGTAGATTCTATTTATGCAGTGCCGCTTGAATTTCAAAAAGAGAATTTAGATACCATTGTATTGAGTAAGTTGCGCTTAGCAAATAATACTACTTGCAATCTTGATAAGTGGAAAGATTTTCTGTATAAACTAAAACACCCAAAGCAAGAAGTTAAAATTGGTTTGGTAGGAAAATATATTGAACTCCAAGACGCATATAAATCAATTCATGAGTCATTTATTCATGCGGGAGTTGCCAATGAATGTACCGTTCATATAGAAAGCGTGCATTCAGAAGATATTGATGAACACAATGTGCATACACTTTTAGGTGGCTTGGATGGCGTGTTGGTTGCGCCCGGCTTTGGTATGCGTGGAATAGAAGGGAAAATTGCCGCTATAAGATATGTGCGCGAAAACAATATTCCGTTTTTTGGAATTTGCTTGGGTATGCAGTGTGCAGTTATAGAGTTTGCCCGCAATGTGTTAGGATTAACCGATGCCCATTCAACCGAAATGAGTGCAGATACCAAGCATCCTGTTATTTCCATGATGGAAGAACAAAAGCAGATTGTAGATAAAGGTGGAACCATGCGTTTGGGTTCTTACAAATGTACTTTAGCCAACAATAGTTTGGCACAGCAGCTTTATGGAAGTTCAAACATAAGTGAACGCCACCGCCACCGCTACGAATTTAATAATGCGTATTTAGAACAATTTAAAGCCGCAGGCATGCAAGCCACTGGCACCAACCCCGATAATGGATTGGTAGAAATTGTTGAAGTACCTTCGCATCCATTCTTTATTGGCGTGCAATTTCACCCCGAGCTAAAAAGTACGGTTGAAAATCCACATCCCGTGTTTAAAGGCCTAGTAAAGGCTGCTATGGATTACAAGCAAAAGGGTAAAGAAAAACGCCTTTCGGGAGCAAGCGAGGCAGTAGCTTAAAACAGATAGAATCTTAAATGCGTTATGTTTAAGAAGGTACTTATCTATTTAAGTTGCGTAATTACACTGTATGCGTGTGTTTGCGCCTTTTTGCCTTCTTACTTTTTATTTGAAAGAAAGGTTGCTGTTGCGCGTTCAAAAGAGGTGCCCTTTGCTGCAGTTGCAAGTTTTAGAAATTGGCAATATTGGAGTCCGTGGAGCGATACGAGCATTCATATAACATTTAAGGGGCCTGAAACACATGTTGGTGCAGAAATGCAATGGGAAAGCAATGTTGATGGTGGTGGAGGTAGTAATAAAATAGTTGATTTTACGCCTTATAGTTACATAAAAATAGAAACCTTTACCAAGCGTATTGGCAAGCCCATTTACATGGAATTTAAGTTTGAAGAAACTGCTCCGAAAAATTGCGAAGTGCGGTGGATACAATCGGGCAACCTCTCTTTTTTTGAGCGCCCTTTTGGGTTGCTTATGGAAAAAGCCATGAGCAAGGATATAGAGCAAGGTTTGTTGCAACTGAAGGCTGCAGCAGAAGCCAATAATTAAGCAATTGCAAAGTTGCTTAAGTTTATGCTTCGTTGCCAAAAAATCCGCGCATTCTTTCAAAGAATCCGCGCTCTGTTTGTTCTCCCGGCTTAGGTGAAAAATTAGGCGACTCTTTTATTTTTTCTAAGAGTTTGCGCTCTTCGGCAGAAATGTGTTGGGGTGAATAAATGTTGAGTACAATTAGCTGATCTCCACGTCCGTAGCTATTTACCGATGGAAGACCTTTGCCGTTTAACCTAAAAATTTTACCAGAAGGTGTTCCGGCAGGAACTTTAAATTTTGCTTTACCTTCAATAGTTGGTACTTCAACTTGTGTACCTAATACAGCATCGGCAAAATTTACCGTAAGGTTGTAAATTAAATTTTGGCCTTCTATTTCTAACTGGGTATCGTTTTCTACTTCAACTTGTACTAATAAATCGCCTGCAGGACCTCCATTTTCGCCAGCGTTTCCTTTTCCGCTAACAGAAAGTTGCATGCCATCTTGCAAGCCTGCCGGAATATCTAATTGCAAAGCATCTTCGCCATATTCTGTGCCAAGACCGTTGCACGAACCACATTTTTTGGTAATGCTTTCTCCGCTGCCGTTACACACTGGGCAAGTGGTACTTGTTTGCATTTGCCCTAAAATGGTGTTCGATACTTTACGCACTACACCGCTGCCTCCGCAGTGGTTACATTTACCAATAGAAGAGGCATCTTTTGCTCCGCTGCCATTACATGTGTGGCAAATTAGATGCTTCTTTACTTTTATGTTTTTTTGAACTCCAAAGGCAATATCGTGTAAACTTAGTTTTACTTTTATACGAAGGTTGGCACCTTTTCTACCTTTGGTTCTAGATCGCGTATTGCCGCGCCCGCCACCGCCAAAAAAGGCTTCGAACGGATCGAAACCACCACCGCCACCGCCACCAAAAATGTCTCCAAAGTTGCGAAACACATCTTCTGCATTTTGGTAGTGTCCGCCACCTTGTCCATCTACTCCGGCATGTCCAAATTGGTCGTAGCGTTTACGTTTTTCCGGGTCGCTGAGTACTTCGTAGGCAACTGCGGCTTCTTTGAATTTTTCTTCGGCTTCTTTATTGTCTTGGTTTCTATCGGGGTGATATTTTAAGGCAATTTTTCGGTAGGCCTTTTTTATTTCGTCTGCCGAGGCGCTTTTGGTTACTTCTAAAATGTCGTAATAATCTTTTTTCATCGCTTTATATCAATTTTTCCTGCTGTTACATTTATAGCTTATTTGCCCACCACTACTTTGGCAAAGCGAATAATTTTTCCGTTTAGGAGATAACCTTTTTGAATTTCATCTACCACTTTGCCTGCTAATTCGGCTGTTGGGGCAGGAATTTCTGTCAGAGCTTCGTGTTCGTTTATGTTAAACTCTTTATGCAAAGATTCCATTGGTTGCAAACCTTTTGCTGTTAAAGTGGCGGCAAGTTTATGGTGAATAAGTTGTATGCCTTCTTTTGCTGCGGCTACTTCGGTGGCGGTTTCTAATGTTTTCAAAGCTCTTTCAAAATCATCTAAAACCGGCAATAAATCTTGGATAACTCCTTTGCCTGCAGTTTGTATCAATTCCAATTGTTCGCGAGCGTGGCGTTTTTTGGCATTGTCGAAATCGGCATATAGGCGAATGTATTTGTCTTTCAATTCTTCTACTTGCTGTTTTAATTGCAATACTTCTTCTTGAGTATTTTCTACCGAAGGTGTGCTATTGTTGGTGTCTGTAGTTTGCGCTGCTTCTGTATGGTTGGTATTTTCCACTGTTTCAATGTTTTCAGGTTGCTGTTCCATGTTCAATCTTAAATTTTGGCAATAGTAACTCAAAAAGCCTGCCAATTGGTATTGCGCGACAAGTTGTCAGCCTTTTTGTTTTGTGCGTAAAGATTCACAATAGTTTATGTATATTTTTAGCGGGCTATATTTTGCTTCTTATTTTCTTATGTTGATAATCGTTTTCTTTTTTCTTCTCAATTTCATGTGTTTTTATTTCTTTGCGCCCTCTTTTTAAAGAACTTTAGAAAAATTATACCATTTAGTTATGGCAGTTATTGGTTCAATACGTAAGCGTTCGGGTTTGTTAGTGGCCGTTATAGGCTTGAGTATCGTGGGTTTTTTGCTCATGGATGCATTAAATAGTAATACCAGCGTTTTGCGCGGTGGAAGAAAAGATACTGTGGGAAAAGTAAACGGAGACAAGATTCTTTACACCGATTTTATGCGTAAGGTAGATGATGCTGTTACCAATCTGCAAAATAGAATGGGTGCACAAGGCCAAGTTACCGATGAGCAACGCAATATGCTTCGCAATCAAGTTTGGGACGAAGTGGTGAACGATAAAATTTCTGAAGCCAATAATGGTAAATTGGGTTTAACCGTAACTCCGGAAGAGTTGGCTGAAATAACGATTGGAAATAGTCCGCATCCATATATTCTTCAAAGTTTTGGGAATTCGCAAGGAGGCTTCGATGCTGCACAAGTGCGTTTATTCTTGCAAGGATTGGATAACGATGAGCAGGGAACAGAGCCGGGAACAAAAAGAAAAATGTGGACTAACTTCGAGAAGGAGTTGAAGAAAGACCAGTTGCGCCAGAAGTATGCTAACCTTATTACCAAAGGCTTGAGTGTGCCTACTTGGATGGCAGAAAATGCTTACGATAACCAACTGGCTACAGCCGATTTTAAATATGTGCAGTTGCCATATAGCGATGTAAAAGACGAAGAAATAAAACCTACCGATGATGAGTTGAAAAGCTATATGAAGAAGAATGCAAAGAAGTATGAGCAAGAAGATGAAACAAGACGTTTTGAATATGTTACTTTTAATATAGACCCATCTGCGCACGATACTGCTTCGGCTTTAGAATACTTGAATGAAAAGCTACCTGATTTTACCTCAGGAGTCAATACTTCAGACGATTCTGTTTTTGTGAAGCTATATAGCGAAGACCCTTTTAGTATTGTGTATTCAGAAAAAGAGGCGTTGGCAACCTCTCCAATTGCAGATACTTTGTTTAATACACCTGTTCGCAGTGTTGTTGGACCTTACGTAGAAGGCGGTAAGTATAAATATGCAAAAGTTACAGATCGCAAATTGCTAAGCGATTCAGCGCGTGTAAGCGAAATTGTGTTCTCTTTTGCTAATGTAAAAACTCAAGCCGAAGCCGATGCCAAACGCAAGTTGTTCGATAGTGTATTTACATTATTAGATTCTTTAAAAGGAAATTTTGCACAGTTAGCATTTAATTATAGCGATAATGCAGAGGCAAAAGCAAAAGGTGGCGATATAGGCTGGGTAAAACGCAATGTAAAGCCTGCTCACTATAACGATTTGATTTTCTATAAAGCACAGAAGGGTAAAGTATATCAAACAGCCACACAAAGCGAACTGATAATTTTTGCTGTTACTGAAGATAAGCCAAGCAAACAGGGTGTTCAAGTGGCATATTTTACTAAATCTATTGTGCCAAGCCCTGAAACAGAAAGAAATATCTACGCGGCAGCCAGCAAGTTTGCTTCTGAAAATCAAACAGAAGAGAAGTTTAAAGCAGCAGCACAAAAGTTAAGTGTTCGCACTGCCGATAATGTACATAAAAACGATTTTAATGTATATGGCTTAGGCAATGCCCGCGAAGTAGTGCGTTGGGCTTTCAATGCTAAAAAGGGAGAGGTTTCCAGCATTATGGGAGTAGATAAAAAGTATGTGGTTGCTTATTTGAGTGCCGTTTCTGCCAAAGGTTTGCCGGAGTTGGATGCAGTAAAAGATCGCGTGAAGTTTGATTATATCCGCGATAAAAAAGCAGAGCTTTTGGCTAAGAAATTAGAAGATACCAATGGGGCTAATATTGATGCTGTAGCTTCTAAATTGCAAAAAGAAGCAGTAGCGGTAAGTGGTGCTACTTTTGCCAATCCAAGTTTAAATGGTTCTTTGTTTGAGCCAACTGTTGTTGGTGCAGCATTGGGAGCAGCCGTTAATAAAGTAGTGTTGCCAATAAAAGGAAGTTCCGGAGTGTATGCCATTCAAGTTACCAACAAAACGGCTGCACCTAAAGCAACCGATTTCACTAGTTTCACACAAACCTTGAAAGCACAAATTCAAAACAAAGGAAGCCGAGTGCAGGAAGCTCAGAAAAAACTGGCTACTGTAGAAGATTTCCGTTTTGATTTCTTTTAATTTTTGAGTAGATAGAATTGAATTATACAAGAAAAATAGTGGCTGAAGCAGGGTTTCGTCAAAATTTTGTCATATCAGATATCGACATTTGGAAAACCCAATTAACATCTGTTAGCTTTGTAATGCTACTTTCTTATTTTTGACCGCTTTTGTAAACGCATCATTTAAAAAAGATGAAGAAATTTTATTCCTTATTCAGCGCATTGGTGTTAGCAGTAGCAGCATTTTCACAAGCCGGAGAAATTAGCGGTAAAGTGAGAGATGAAAATGGCGAAGGTGCTATTGGTGCAGTAGTAGTTTTAGTAGATAAGAGCGGCAACATAAAAGGTTCCGGTGCTCAGGTAGATTTTGATGGAAACTACTCCATTAAGCCATTAGATGCAGGAAAGTATAACCTCAAATTCCAGTTGATGGGTTATGCCACCGTAATTAAAGAAGATATTGTGGTGTACTCCGGTAAGGCCACATTCTTAGATGTAAAAATGAAGCCTTCGGATCAAATGTTGAACGAGGTAATTGTAGAGGCATATAAAGTACCGTTAATAGACCCTGCTAAAACTACGGGCGGAGCCACGGTTACAAAAGATGATATTGCTAAATTAGGAACGCGTAATATTACAGACGTAGCGGCTACAGCTTCCGGTGTATTCCAATCCGATGCCGGAAAAGGCTTAAATATTGGCGGTGCGCGCGAAGATGCAACCGAGTATTATATTGATGGTGTAAAAGTAATAGGAACACCTGTAATTCCTCAAAATGCTGTGCAAGAATTGAGCGTATTAGCAGGCGGTATTCCGGCTCGTTTTGGAGATGCTACCGGTGGTATCGTAAATATTACCACCAGCGGGCCTGCCGATAAAATTTCCGGAGGAGTGGAGTTTTTAACTTCTCAATACTTAGATAAGTTTGGCTATAACCTTGCCAACGTTACTGTAAACGGTCCCATCGTTAAATCTAAGAAAGATAAGAAACCTATTCTAGGATTTTCGTTGGCATTTGAGTATTTGCAACAAAAAGATAGAGATCCTTCTGCAGTTGGAGTATGGAAAGTGCGTCCTGAAAAGTTAGACTCTATGCGCCAATATCCGCTCATTAAAAACCCGGGCGAAACAGGCTTTAACCTAGCTGGTGAAAACCTAACCATGAAAGACATGTATAAGGTTGCAGCTAAACCTAATAACGATGAAGTAAACTATCGCGCAGTAGGTAGAATAGATATTAAACCGTATAAAAATTTGAATTTATCGGTTGGTGGAACTTATACTTTTAAGCGTTACCATGAATGGGTAGATAGATATACACTTCTAAACTACGAAAACAACCCACGCAGAACAGAAAACAACTGGAGGGTTTATGGTAGAATTTCGCAACTCTTTACTCCGGGGCAAACAAATGCAGAAAATGCTTCGGCAAAAAAGGGTTCTAAGGTAGTACAGAGCGTAGGTTATACCTTGCAGTTCGACTATGAAAAAAATATAAAGTATTTTGAAGATGAATCGCATGGTTCAAATCCATTCAATTATGGATATATCGGAAAATTTGAAACCTTTAGAGGTCCTGTGTTTCGCGAAACTGCCGATACCTTCCAAGTGGTAGATGGTGGCAATGTGAAAACATTTAGCAACATGATTGTGCAGCAGGATTTTAAAGATACTTCTTTAGTATTTACGCCTGGTACTCTTAATCCTTATGGTTCAAGATATACTGAACAGTTTTTTGAATTGGGAGGAAAAGCTGTTTCACTTTCAGAAATTCAATCAAACAAAGCACTCATAAACGGGCAGCGTGCAGATTTGGCTTACAATGTTTGGTACAATACCGGTCGCCAGTACAATGGTTACGGCTACGATAATTACGATGAACAATACCGCGGCAGAGCAGAGGTAACATTAGACTTATTGAAACCTGGCTCTGGCGATAGAAATAAGCATACACTTGAAATGGGAGTAGAAGTGGAGCAGCGTGTTCAAAGACGCTACCAGTTTTCTCCATTGGAAATATGGTTCTTGTCGCGCCAGCTAATGAATAAGCATATTGCAGGTTTAGATTTTTCAACCCCGTATTTTGTATTGAATAACTATCCCGGAAAAACCTTTACTTACCAAGAGATGAAAGACCTTGGTATTACTCCGGGCGATTTAGATACGGTGATATTTAAGCAGAGCTATAAAGACAGTTTACAAACGAATTTCGATAAGAATGTGCGTGCTAAACTGGGGGTTGGCAAAGATAAATATGTGAATATTGATGGCTTAGATCCAAGTTTTTTTGATGTGTCTATGTTTAGTGCCGAAGAACTTTTGAACGATAATAACTCGTATGTGTTTTACAGAGGTTTCGATCCTTATGGAAAAGTGCTTACCGAGCGCCCTAAGTTCTTTGATTTCTTTACTAAAACAGATGCTAATGGAAATCCATTGCGACAAATTGATGCCTTCCGTCCGTTTTATGCCGCAGGATATATTTCCGATAAGTTTTATTTCCGCGACCTTACCTTTAACGTAGGTCTGCGTGTAGATAGATACGATGCTAACCAGTATGTTTTAAAAGACGAGTATTCACTCTATGAAATTAAAACAGTTGGCGAAACTAAGGGCGAATTTACTCACCCATCGAACATTGCCAGCGATGCGTACGTTTATCTTAAAAACTCCGATAAACCATCGGATGGAATTGCCGGCTATCGCGAAGGCAGAAAATGGTACGATGCTTATGGAAATGAGTTGGCAACCGGTGCTACCGTAGCTGCAAACTCTTCGTCTGGTGCAATTACTCCATACTTGGAGCAGTTAGGCAAGCTAAAAGATAATGCCGGAAATACTATTGATATCAACGGGTTGAAAACAATAATCAAAGATACTAAGCGCTTCGATCCTTCAGGCTCTTTTGAAAAGTATAAGGCAAAATATATTGTAATGCCTCGTTTGCAGTTTTCTTTCAATATTGCAGAGAATGCACTCTTCTTTGCGCACTACGATGTGTTGAGCCAAAGACCAAGAGGTAACAGAAATATTCTTCAACCTACGGATTATTTATACTTTAACGATAATACAGGTTCGGCCATCAACAACCCGAACTTAAAACCGGAAAGAACCATTGATTTTGAGTTAGGCTTTAAACAGAAGCTCACCAATTTTGCAGCACTTACCATTTCTGCTTACTACCGTGAGTTTAGAGACCAAGTGCAAATCAAGTACTTCAACTTTGCATTCCCTCAAAGCTATTTAACCTTTGATAATATAGACTTTGGAACTGTAAAAGGCTTTAAGTTAGACTTAGATTTGAGAAGAATTAAAAACTTTAGAGCCTCTGCAAATTACACCATGCAGTTTGCAGAGGGTACCGGTTCCGATGATGCTACTCAAAGAAGTTTGGCAACTGGTGGCTACGATAATTTAAGAACCATTAGCCCGCTGAGTTTTGATGCACGCCACATGATAAATGTAATTTTGGATTATAGCTTTGCATCGGGCAGAGATTACGATGGTCCGGTAAGCAAGAGTGGCTACCAGATTTTGGCAAATACCGGTGTAAACTTCAATATCCGCGCGCGTTCAGGAACTCCATTTACTTCTCAATCCAATGTAACTCCTGAAGGTTTACTTAGCACACCTAAAAGACTTTCGCAAGGTTCAATAAACGGCTCTCGTTTACCTTGGACTTTTAGAGTGGATTTTAAAATCTTCAAAGGATTTGATGTTACTGTAAATAAGAGCAAAGACAAAGAGTTGCAACGCAATTTGAACTTCCAAATTTACCTGCAAATCCAGAACTTGTTGAATACAGCCAACGTAGTTAATGTGTATCGCTACACAGGCAATGCAAACGATGATGGCTATTTAAGTTCAACTGTAAGCGATGGTGCTAAAAATGCAGCGTACAATGCTCAATCATATAACGACTTGTATCGTGCATTTATCAACCAACCAGATTACTATAGCTTACCTCGCAGAATATTCTTAGGACTTCAATTTGGTTTTTAATACAAACAGCTAACTTTTTTAAATGAAGAAAAGTATGAAAAATGTAACCTCTTTAATGCTTTTGGCAACAATGGCTCCTGCCGCGCTACTAGCAAATGTAGATGTGAACTTTAAGAGCCAAAAAGCTCAAAAGAAGACGGAGGCATTTTACAAAACAGATGTAAACGATTGTGCAACTCCGGTTTCTACATTCGATTTGGATATAAACAACGTTCGCTGTAAGTTGATGAACGGTGGCGATATGTGGTGGGATAGAGGTGCGCAAGCAGCACGCTATGAAGTACCTAAGTCTAATCCGCCTTCATATACATCATCGCTTAACATGTTGTATGCAGGGGCAATATGGATTTCGGGAGTTGATGCCGGAAACAACTTAAAGGTAGCAGCACAGCGCTATAGAGCAAGCGGAGATGATTTTTTTGCAGGACCATTAAACACGAATGGTGAAACTTCAAAAAGTACTTGTGTAAAGTGGGATAAGCACTTTAGCGTGTATGGAAAAGATATTGAAACTGTAATTCAAGCTTATGAGTTAGCAGGCGGTAATCCGTTGCCTCAGTCTTCAATTCCTACTGATGTATTGCGTTGGCCGGGAAAAGGTAATCCAGTATTGGAATCAGAGGGTTACGATATGAGTAGCGTATTAGCTCCGTTCAGAGATGCCAATGGAGATGGTATTTACGACCCAACAAAAGGCGATTACCCAACTATTTATTCAAGCGCATATCCTGCTCCCGATACTTTGGGTGCTTATGCCGACCAAATGGTGTATTGGGTAATGAACGATGCCGGAAATATCCACTCAGAATCAAATGGACAAGCTATTGGTGTTCAAATCAACTCATTAGCGTTTGCATTTAAAACAACTGATGAAATCAATAACATGACTTTCTATCGGTATAACATCACCAATAAATCTTCTTTATCATTACAGCAATCATATATTTCGCAGTGGAGTGATCCGGATTTAGGTAATGCTGCCGATGATTACGTAGGTTGTGATGTGTCAAGAAGATTGGCCTTTGTTTACAATGCCGATAACTTTGATGAGGCAGCCAATGGTGTGGGCGGTTATGGCTCACAACTTCCAATGGGCGGTATCGTATTTTTTGAGGGACCAAAAGATTTGAACGGCAAAGAATTGGGACTTACCAGTTTCGTATATTTCAACAATGAAACTTCGGGTGCCAGAAGAGACCCTAGTTCTGCAGTAGAGTATAGAAACTATATGACGTCTCGCTGGTTAGATGGGACTTTGTTTACCGAAGGCGGAACAGGATATGGTGGAACAACAGTAACGAATTTTTGCTTCCCAGGCGATCCTTCAGATCCTTCAAAATGGAGTGAATGTAATAACCAAGTAAATGGCGCCAATGCTAAAGGCGACCGTAGGATGGTTCAAACTTCAGGTCCTTTCTTGTTAAACACAGGTGTTACTCAGGATGTAACCATAGGCGTGGTATTTGTTCGCCCTCCGGGAACAGGAGTTGGTTCTTGTCCTCCGCTTTCGCTTATTCGTCCTGCTGCTGATAAGGCGCAAGGCTTATTCAATCAAAAATTCAGAATTACAAACGGTCCCGATGCTCCAACTCTAGAAATTAGAGAATTAGACCGCGAGCTTATTGTAAACTTAGTGAACCTACCGGGCAGCAATAACTTTGCTCAAGGTTACAAAGAGGTAATTCCTACCGCAAGTGTATTATTCCCTGGCGATACCTCTAACAGAACTAAGTATGCTTTTCAAGGATATAAACTGTACCAAGTTACCGATTCAAGAGTTTCTGCTACAGATTTAGAAGATCCAGACAAAGCGCAGTTAATAGCGCAAGTAGATATTAAAGATGGTGTAGGTAAGATTGTAAACTTTCTGTTAGACCAATCTTTAAACTTATATATTCCGGTTGAAAAAGTACCGGAAGGCGATGGAACAGATAAAGGTATTACATCTTCTTTTAGAATCACTACCGATAAATTTGCCCAATCTGTGGATCAAAATAAATTGGTAAACCACAAAACTTACTACTATACTGCCATAGCATACGCGTATAACAATTATGCCACATTCGATTATGCACGTATAGATTCTACACAGGCAGAACCTTACAAGGTAGGTAGAAAGAACTTTAAAGTGTATTCCGGCATTCCTCATAAGCCGGAAGTTGCTTCTAGCGGCACAGTATTGAATGCTACTTACGGACAAGGTGTTGAAGTAAAAAGAATTGAAGGTGCTGGCAATGGTGGAAACATTATTGATTTGACGGAGGCTACAATTGAGAAAATAGTAAAATCACCTGCTGCTTATACCGATACTTTGGTATATGAAAAAGGAAAAGACCCAATTAAGTTTAAAGTAACCGATCCAATGAAAATATTTGAAGCCAACTGGGAGGTTCGCTTTAAAATGAGTACCGATTCTGTGAATACATACAGCAATATATATGATGATTTTGGTGTACTTCTAAGAGTGGACTCGGCTACATTGGTAGATACCTTAATTACCTGGGAGTTACTTCGCTATGGCGCTAATGGAAACATTGAAGAAACAATAGAGGCTGAAAATATTCCATATTCAAAACGCAAACGTATTTCTTATGGTGTAGGGCCGGCCACCACCACTTTCGATGAAAGATTCTCACGTCCGTATGAGCAGTTTATTGCGGGAGTTATCAATAATGAAAGAGTAGATTATGGTTTTTCATTAACTTTTGGAAATCCGGTTGCAGTGTACACTAATTACTCAAATAGTAAAGATATTTACGATTTCCTAACTAGTAGTATTGAGCATGTAGATGCGGTAAACCCTTGGTTACTCTTTGTGAAAGACGAGGGCGATAAATCTGTATTGAATTGGATTCGTTCAGGATTTTTGCCGGTAGATGTTTCATTGGCATGGGAGCCTAATCGTTACCGTGCAGGAATTACCGATACTGCCTATACCGATAGAAAAGGGATTTTTGATAAAATGGTAAATTCTACTTGGGCACCATATTGCTTAACTTCAAATTTCGCTCAGGAGAATACTACATCTTGTTTAACCTATTCTAGTGGAACAGAGAAAGGTCCTGCATTTACCTATGGCCCTGGATTTAAGTGGAGAAACTATCAAAATTCGGCAGGCTATTCGGCATCGCAAGGTAGCACCGATTGCAAAAACAGCAACTTGGGTCATCCGGCACCTCAAAACAACTTAGATGAATTGATAAGTGTAGATGTGGTTGTAACACCCGATACCTCTAAATGGACACGCTGCGTGGTATTTGAAACCGGAGAGCAAACCGGAACCAATGCCGGAGCAGATATTGCACCCAATGGCAAAGCTCCACGCAAAGGTCAAATTCGCAGAGCATTCTCTCGTAATAAAGACGGTTCAATAGCATTTGAATTTAATAACAATGGCGATTTTGTGGAAGACACAGGTCGCTCATGGTTCCCTGGATATGCAATCAATGTAGAAACCGGAGAAAGATTGAATATTGCTTTTGGCGAGGCATCTGATAATCCGGAGCAAAATGGTGCCGATATGTTGTGGAATCCAACTTCATCTGTATTGTCTCCAATAAACTTAGGCGGAGCAATTCCTCAGTTGCCATTCTTTGGTGGTAAACACTTTATTTATGTAATGAATTCTCGTTACGATGAAGGAAAAGAAGCACAAGATATTCTATTGAATTATTACAATGTGCCTTCAACAACTGCTATTACCAGCACAGCTATCCAAGAGTTGCACAGAAGTTTAATTTACACTAGCATCCCTTACTTAAAAGAAGGAATACAGTTTAAGCAAAATGGTTCTGTACATAATGTACCACCGGATGTAGTAAAAGTAAAATTGCGCGTAGAGCGTCCATTGCACGATTTTATTACAGTAGCTACTGGCGACCCAACTTTAAAAAGAGCATTGCCTCGTTACCAATTTAGCACTGCAGGTTTAGGTGTAAAGCGTGGTCAAACAGCCGTAGCTAAAAACGCATTAGATTTAATAAGAATTGTACCCAATCCTTATTTAGCCTACTCGCAGTACGAAACTACACAGTTCGATACACGCATAAAAATTATCAATCTTCCTAATAAATGCACTGTAAGCATTTTTAGTATTGATGGTACTTTTATTAGAAGATATACAAGAGCTATTGATGTAAATCCGGCTACCAATGCTAAAGTAGATATTAGCGATGGTGCAGCTTTAACAGATGGCGATATCAATTTAGACAGTTCATTAGATTGGGATTTGAAGAATGATAAAGGCGTACCGGTAAGTAGTGGTGTGTACATTGTTCACATTAAAGCAGATGGACTAGGAGAGCGCACCCAAAAAGTATTTGTGGGTATGCGTCCACCGGATATTTCAAACTTCTAAATTCTATTGTTTAGAAAACCATAACTTAAGCAGCATCGGTTACGAATTAGTTGCCGATGTTTGGAGATAAAAAAGACAAAGCAAAAAGAAAGGCAATGAAGAAAATTTTATACTTAGTGTTGGTGGTTGGCGCGGCAACAAGTGCTTTTGCTGGTAACCCCGATAGACGCGGAGAAAGTGGTGCCAACGAATTAGTAATGAATGGCTGGGCGCGTTCAACTGGTATGTGGGGAATGAACAGTGCCAGAGTTCGCGGTATAGAGGCCGAACGAATAAACCCGGCAGGTTTAGCGTTTGTTCGTAAAACAGATATTCAAATTGCATATTCTTTGTGGATGCAAGGTTCCGGTTTGGGAGTAATCCAAGCGGGTATTGCACAGCAAGTAAAGCGCAATGTATTTTCATTACACGTACAGGCACTTAACTTTGGGCAAATTATTCGCACAACAGTAGAAAATCCACAAGGCGGTATTGGAACCTACACACCGCGTTTTATCAATATAGGTTTAACGTATGCACGTGTTTTTTCACGCAGCATCTATGGTGGTGTAACTGTTCGTTTAATCAATGAAGGAATAGACAATATCAATGCTTTTGGCTTTTCGGTAGATGCGGGTTTGCAGTATGTTACAGGAAAAAAGAAAAATATCCACTTTGGTGTTGCACTTAGAAACGTAGGCACTCCAATGACATTCCGTGGTGATGGTTTTTCTTTTCAAGGAAATGCAGAAAGTGGAAACTACCAATTGGCATTCGATAGAAAATCTCAAAAGTTCGACTTGCCGGTTCAATTAAACATTGGTGCGGCCTATGATTTGTTGTTGGGCGATAAAGTAGTATTGGCTCCCGGAGAAGAAACTCAAAATTATCGTGTAACTTTTGCTGCTAACTTTACTTCTAATGCCTTTGGTAACGATTACTATGGTGGTGGTATAGAGTTTTCTTACAGAGATATCTTTATGTTGCGCGGAGGTTACCGTGGCGAAGCGGGTATTGGTAAGGCTTCAACACGCCAAAGTGCTTACACCGGTTTTTCTGCCGGTATGACGGTAGAAGCTCCATTTAAAAAAGATGGAACAGGGCCAAGATTAGGACTTGATTACTCTTTTAGATCTACCGATCCTTATATGGGAACCCACAGTTTGGGATTACACTTTAATTTGGGCGGTAAAGACAAAGAAGAAAAAGGAGAAATTCCATCTGCTAAAGCTGCTTATGATGAAGATAAATCCTCTAAAAAGGAAACTAAGAAAAAGGCTTCTTCAAGAAAATCAAAGGATGAAATTCAAGCGGAGGCTGATGCCAAAGTTGATTCTATCAACAAAGTAAATGCACAATTATTGCTAGAGTTGGAAGCCGCTAAAAACAAACCGGCTGATACTATTGTAAAAGTAAAGCAGGTTGAAGTAATAAAAATAGATACACTTTTCTTTGGTGCAAAATCGCATATTGAAGAAGTAGATGGTAAGAAAATTGAAGTGTTTGATGATTACGATAACCTTGAGTTTGAAACAGGTGCTTCAACCGTAAAACCTTCTTCGTATCAGTATTTAGATTACTTAGTTGCTAAGTTAAGAAAGCATCCAGATGCTATTATTAGGCTGAGTGGCCATACCGATAATGTTGGTGCTCGCGATAAAAATGTAAAGCTGTCGCAAGATAGAGTTACAGCAGTTAAACAATACTTTATCTCTAAAGGTATAGATGATTTCCGTATAAAAACGGAGGCTTTTGGGCCCGATAAACCAAAAGTTCCAAATACTACTGCGGCTAATCGTCAAACTAATAGAAGAGTAGAAATATTCTTAGAACACTAAGCAATAGCGATAGTTAAAATAAGAGAGGCTGTTCATTTGAACAGCCTCTTTTTGTTGGAGGCAACAAGGTTTTAATAGCATTATTTTTTGTTCATAATAGCTTCAATCTCGTCTGCTTCTATAGGGATGTTAGCCATAAGGTCGATAGGCTTGTCTTTGGTAACTAAAATGTTGTTTTCAATTCTAATTCCAATTTTTTCTTCTCTGATGTAAATACCCGGCTCACAGGTAAGTACCGCACCTGCCGGAATTTTATGATAGCGACTTCCAACATCGTGTGTATTTAATCCTAAGAAATGTGCTGTACCGTGTGGGAAGTACTTTTTGTACAGAGGATTTTTCTTGTCTTGTTTTTTTACATCGGTTGGCTTCAGGAGTTTTAGTTTAATAAGTTCACCTTCCATGATTTCACCTATTTGTTTGTTGAATTCAAATAGTTGAATGCCGGGTTTCATTAGTTGTACTGCCTGTTTATGTACGCTCAAAACAGCGTTGTAAACTTCCTTTTGCCGTTTAGAAAATTTGCCGTTTACAGGAATAGTACGTGTTAAATCTGAGCAGTAGTTTGCATATTCTGCGGCACAATCCATTAGCAATAATTCTCCGCTTTTGCATTGAGTGTTATTGGCATTGTAGTGTAAAAAGCAGGCATTCTCTCCCGTTGCCACAATTGGCTCGTAAGCGTGTCGTGTAGCGCGGTTGGAGAGGTACTCGTGCGTAAGTTCGGCTTCAATTTCGTATTCCCATACGCCAGGCTTTACAAACTGAAGTGTACGCAAGAAGCCCTTATGTGTAATATCTATGGCGCGGTTTAGCAAGCCAACTTCTAAGGTGGATTTTTTGGTGCGCAATTCTGCCATAATGGGAGCTAAGCGTTCATAGCGGTGTAGCGGAAACGCGTGGCGAATTTTTTGTACCAATACAGCTTCGTATGTTTCTACTTTCCATGAGGCGCGATCGTGCTCATTGGTATTAAGATATACATGATCTGCCAAGTGCATGAGCGAAAATAATGTTGGAAATACATCGCTGCTCCAGCGCACTTCTTTAATGCCTGAAATAGTGCGGGCTTGCTCTTTAGTAAGTTTTTTTCCTTCCCAAGTTTCAAGCAGTTCATTGGTTGGGCGGATAAATAATATCTCACGCAATTCTTCTACCGGAGCATCAGGAAAAAGCAATACAAAAGATTCTTCTTGGTCAATTCCCGTAAGGTAAAATAGATCGGGGTTTTGCCTCCATTTATAGTATGCATCGGCACTGTCGGGCATGGGCACGTTGCTGCCAATAAATGCAATACTGTTTTTCTTTAATTGTTTTGAAAGGTTCTTTCTATTGAGTTGAAAGAGTTCATTGTTAATTACATCGTAACGCATGGTGCTAAGGTAACATTCTGGATTTTATTTGCGTATGAAAGAGTATGAATTCCCCAACCACTATTTCTGAAAACTATTTAAGGCTAATTGTTGCCTTAGTTGTTGTAAGTTGGTTGGTAATGGCAGTATTACCATTATTGGTATAATTTTTTTGTTAAGTGTGAAACAATTTGCAGGCAAATACAGTAAAAGAAAGCATCTTACTTAAAGATACACCAACAGCACCGGGCAAGAGTTTTAGGAGGGTTTCTCTTGTGCCGGTGTTTTTTATTTTGCAATTCCGGTAAGCACTTCGGTATCCTTTCCATTTAGTTTTTAGCTGTTTATAGTTTCATTTTTCATAACCACCTCAATGGTTTATTCTTGCTTTTATAAAATAGTAAGAGCAATGAAATTTGGTACCAAGGCAATACATGCCGGCTTAGAGCCAGACCCAAGCACAGGGGCTATTATGACACCTATTTTCCAAACATCTACTTTTGTGCAAGAAAGCCCGGGTAAGCACAAAGGCTATGCTTATGCCAGGGGGAAAAACCCTACCCGCATGGCTTTGGAAAAAAATATTGCAGCATTAGAAAATGGTAAACACTGTTTATGTTTTAGCAGCGGTATGGGAGCTACAGATGCAGTAGTAAAATTGCTACGCCCCGGAGACGAAGTAATCACAGGTAATGATTTATATGGTGGCACTTACCGCATGTTTGAAATGGTGTATGCGCATTTCGGAATAAAATTTCACTATGTAGATTTAAGTAAGCCGGAAAATATTTTATCTTTTGTAAATGCTAATACAAAATTGCTTTGGGTGGAAACACCTACCAACCCTACCATGCGAATTATAGATATTGAAGGTTGTGCCGCTATTGCAAAACAACACGGTTTTATTTTTGTTGCTGATAACACTTTTGCTTCTCCTTACTTACAAAATCCACTCGATTTGGGCGCTGATATTGTAATGCACTCCGTTACCAAGTATCTTGGTGGCCATAGCGATGTAATAATGGGCGCGCTTATTACCAATAGCGATGACTTGCATCAGCGATTGGCATTTATTCATAATTCGTGCGGTGCTGTGCCGGGGCCAATGGATTCGTTTTTAGTATTGCGCGGTATAAAAACCTTGCATCTGCGTATGCAGCGCCATTGCGAGAATGGGAAGAAGATAGCAGCCTATCTACGACAACATCCACGAATAGAAAAGGTGTATTACCCTGGTTTAGAAGACCATCCAAATCATGCAATTGCAAAAAAGCAAATGCGCGATTTTGGCGGTATGATTTCGATTACGCTAAAGGATGCTTCGTTAGATGAAACTTTTAAAGTTGCCTCTTCGTTCCAAGTATTTTCATTAGCCGAATCTTTGGGAGGAGTAGAAAGCTTAGTAAACCATCCGGTTACCATGACACACGCTTCGGTGCCCAAAGCCGAAAGAGAGAAAGTAGGTGTAACGGATAACTTGCTTCGATTTAGTGTGGGTGTAGAAGATGTAGAAGACTTATTGGCCGATATAGAGCAAGCATTAAAGTAGCCTTGATAAATTTTTTGTTTATCCAATAAAAGTTATATTTGGATAAATCTCTCTGGCTATGGATACTCAAAGGCCGTTCGTTTGTTGGATAACGCTGTTGTTATTCGCAATCATTACTTCATGTGCATCTCAAAAAGAGGTGGCATCGCCCGCAGAATGGAAAGGTAATTCAATTAAGTTTGGTAAAGGCGGTGGTTTTACCGGAGTTTCAAACATGTATGTGCTGTTAGAAAACGGACAACTTTTTAGCCAAGACGGCTTGAGCAGTAACTATACAGCTTTATCGAAAGTAAGTAAAAAGGCAGCAGCCGCACTCTTTAAAAGTGCAGCATTACTGTCGTTTCCGGCAGCAGATGTAAATGAGCCGGGTAATATGTACAAAGAGCTTCAGGTAACTTTACCCAATAAGACTATTAAACTGCTTTGGAGCGATGGAAATACAACCGTAAATTCCGATATAAATAATTTTCACCAACAACTTTTATTACTCATCAAAAAATAAATGGTATGAAGAAAATTTACACACCAACTGTTTTATTGCTGTTGCTTTCTGTAATGGCAATGAGTTCTGAAAATTCTTTTACCGAAAAAAAGAAAAAGGAACAAGGTAAGTTTGAACCTACATTCAACTATACATTTATAGACCCTACGGCACAGCCAGTTAAGCAGCCGAGTATGCTTAATTCTACGCCATTTAAACCAATGCCATCGCTAAATTTGCAAAAACAAAATTTACAAGAAAAGTGGCGAATTAACCGCGAACCCAATACCGGGATGCCTATGGAAATAGAAGGTATAAAACATGAACTTTCTATTACAGATTTAAGCAGTGAAACTAAGGTAAAAGCAGAAGCTCAGCGACTATTGGCACAAATGTCTGTAGCATTAGGTGTAAAGGATGCTTCGGCAGAGTTTGAGCCAATTTATTTTGAAAACGACAAGCAGCAACGCGCACATTTAAAGTTGCAGCAAAAGCTAAATGATATTGAAGTATATGGTGCACAGTGTTGGTTGCATTTTGATACAGACGGCTCTGTATATTGGAATGGAAGAACACGCCCCACACCTGCCAATACAGCCTTAAAGCCAATGGTATTGATGGATGGAGCACAAGCAGCAGCACTTACAGATTATTATGTAAATGAAAAGAAAGTACACGATTTCGCGGCATACGTTTCGTTGGCTTCGTACAAAAGTACATTGGTGTTGCTGCCTTCGAGCGAAAGACTGAATGAGTTTACTTTAGCATGGCATATTACAACCCAGCCCAATATCTTAAAGCGTTGGGAGTATTTTGTTAACGCACTTACCGGAGCCGTAATTGATAAATACAATCACAATTGCGGTGCGGGAGCTACTACGGCTACGGCAACAGATTTAATGGGTCAATCTAAAACTATCCATGTATTTCAAGATAATATCTACTATCTTATCAATGCATCGAAAGACATGTACACCGGTTCACAAAACTCTAAACCGGGTGCAGGAAAAGGAACCATAGTTACATTAGATTTCCAGAACGGCACGCAGCAAAGCACTTCGTATAAAGATATAACTACCAATAACAACACCGGCTGGAATGCCACAGGTGTTTCTGCACACAGTATAGCCAATGCTACTTATGATTATTTTAAGAGTACATTTAACCGTAAATCTTTCGATAATAAAGGAGGCGATATTGTTTCTTTCATAAATGTGGCAGATGACGATGGTGGTGGTTTAGATAATGCGTACTGGTCCGGCCAGTACATGTTTTATGGCAATGGAAGAAATTCGTTTTTGCCTTTGCCTCGCGGTTTAGATGTTGGTGGGCATGAGTTGGCACATGGTGTTACACAAGAAACTGCCGGATTAGAATATAAAGATGAATCGGGTGCATTAAACGAATCGTTCAGCGATATATTTGGGTGTATGGTTGATAGAGATGATTGGATGATGGGTGAAGATGTGGTAAAACCGGGTGTTTTTGCCGGAGGAGCATTGCGCAACATGGCAGACCCACACAATGGAGGAAGCAGCTTAAATGATAGAGGATGGCAGCCCAACCACATGAATGAAAAATACACAGGTACACAAGATAATGGTGGTGTACACATCAATAGCGGTATTGTAAACAGGGCTTTTTACATTATTGCCAATGCAATAGGAAAAGAAAAAGCAGAGCAAATTTATTACAAAGCACTTTCTCAATACCTTACTAAAACATCGAAATTTATCGATTTAAGATTAGCAGTAGTAAAAGCTGCTACCGATATACATGGTGCTAATTCTACCGAAGTAAATACAGCTAAGCAGGCGTTTGATACTGTGGGTATTTTTGACGGAAGCGGAAGCGGTACCCCAACTAATTTACCCACCAATCCAGGAACTGAGTTTATTGTGTATGGTTCCAACTCTCAAGGCGATCCAAATACGTTCTATTTGTCTGATGTAAATTTCTCAACCTTTCAACCACTTTCGCAAGTTCCATTAAATAAGAAAGCATCGGTTACCGATAATGGTTCTGTTGCAGTATTTGTAGGTACCGATAATAATATTTACTCGGTGCTGTTATCAAGCCCTTATACTCAAACACAACTTACCAACGATGCATCGTGGTCTAACGCTGCTGTATCTAAAGACGGGCAACGTGTTGCTGCGGTATCTAAGTTTCAGGATACTTCTATTTATGTATATGATTTTGGTAAACAGCAGTGGGCTAAATTTAGATTGTATAACCCAACCACGGGCGGTGCAGCAGTAGGTGGCGTTTTATATTCCGATGCCATTGAGTGGGATTACACAGGCGAATATGTGCTGTACGATGCTTACAATAAATTGAGTAATTCAGGTGGTGGCTATATTGATTATTGGGATATGGGCATCATAAATACTTGGAGTAAAGCAAATAACAGTTGGGGTGCAGGTACTATTTTTAAGGTGTTTAATTCATTAGAGTCGGGGATTAACATTGGTAATGCTACATTCTCTAAGAATTCGCCTTACATTATTGCATTTGATTTCGAAGATGTGAATGCACAAGAATTAAGTGTGCTTGGTTGCAATATGGAAACAGGGAATGTGGGTGTAATTTATCCTCAGAATCTTACTTATGGCACGCCATCGTATTCTAAAACCGATGGCATGGTAGCCTTTACCGGAAAGGATAATAATGATGCTTATGTTATTGCTTATGTGAATGTAGGCAACGATAAAATTACCAGCTCGGGTAGCGCACAGGGAAAACTCACCGATGCGTTTTATCCAACGCTATTCTCTACCGGAACCAGGCAGCTGCCTTCCGCTATAAACGAGGCTGAGGAGAGTAAATTGGTGGTTTATCCTAATCCGGTTGAAGATATTGTGAATGTAAGCGGTGCAGATTTTTCCGGAGGCGGAACTGCCGCTCTTTGCAATTCTATCGGAGAGATTATTTGGGAAAGCTCCTTTAGGCCAATGGATACTAAGTTTGTAAGATTCAATATTGCAGATGTTGCTGCGGGAAATTATGTGTTGAAAATTCGCACAAGTGCGGGTGTAAGCAGTGCCAGATTGGTGAAAGCTAAGTAATGCCTTTAATACATTCGGCATAAAAAAAAGAGGCTGTCTCAAAAGGACAGCCTCTTTTTTTATGTAAGAAAATTGGGAAACTATTTATTTTAAACCAAAAGCTTTTTTCACAACAGCTAAGGCGTTTAGTTCTTCCCAAGGGAATAGTTTCACTTTTACTTTTGTCTCGTTTTTCTTGCCTTTGTTAAACACTTTTACGACTTCTTTTGTTTCGCGACCAACGTGTCCGTAAGCTGCGGTTTCGCGATAAATAGGTGTGCGCAGATTAAAGCGTTTTTCAATAAAGTAAGGTCTTAAATCAAACTCAGGTAATTGTAAAATTTTGTCGGCAATTTGCCCATCGGTAAGGTTTACTTTGGCGGTGCCATAGGTGTTTACAAACAAGCCAACAGGTTTAGCAACACCAATGGCGTAAGCAACTTGCACCAGTGCTTCATCGCATACTCCGGCTGCTACCAAGTGTTTGGCAATGTGGCGGGTAGCATAGGCCGCAGAGCGATCTACTTTAGATGGATCTTTTCCGCTGAAAGCGCCACCACCGTGTGCACCTTTTCCTCCGTAGGTATCTACAATAATTTTTCTTCCGGTTAAACCTGTATCGCCATGCGGGCCACCAATTACGAATTTGCCCGTTGGGTTTACATGGTATTTAATTTTATCGGTAAAGAGTGCCTGAATACGTTTAGGCAATTTTTTCTTAATGCGCGGAACAAGGATATTGATTACATCTTCCTTAATTTTTTTGAGCATTACGGCATCGGTTCCAAAATCGTCATGCTGGGTAGAAATAACGATGGTGTCTATTTCTAACGGTCGGTTGTTGTCATCGTACTTAATAGTTACTTGGCTTTTGGCATCGGGGCGGAGATATTTTATTTGCTTATTTTCTCTTCTTAATGCAGCCAATTCTTTTAGTAGTAAATGCGATAGCTCTAACGGCAGCGGCATAAAGTTATCGGTTTCGCGGCTGGCATAGCCAAACATCATTCCTTGATCGCCTGCGCCTTGCTCTTCAGGTTTTTTTCTTTCTACGCCTTGGTTAATATCGGGCGATTGCTCGTGGATGGCAGAAAATACACCGCAGGAGTTTGCTTCAAACATGTATTCTGCCTTGGTGTATCCAATTTCGCGTATTACCTGACGTGCAATTTCTTGCACATCTAAATATGCACTAGATTTTACTTCGCCTGCCAATACTACTTGCCCGGTAGTTACTAATGTTTCGCAAGCTACTTTTGAACTTGGATCGTAGGCCAAAAAGTTATCAATAAGCGCATCGGATATTTGGTCTGCAACTTTGTCTGGGTGCCCTTCCGACACCGATTCTGATGTAAATAGATATGGCATGTTTATTCCTTTTAGCGTGGCGAATAAAGTAAAATATGTAGAAAACATGCTTTCATTTTATTCTTAACAGTTGGTAAAAGTAAGGGGTAGAAATTATTTTGTTTAGATTTCGTCTAAATTGCAGTCGTTTAGCATTACATTTGCATTATTTCTGAAAATCATAAAGCAAGGTTATGAGCAATCAGCAAGATGACGTTTTACAAGAGCATATAGATTCCGACTATAAATATGGGTTTACCACAAACATAGAGCAAGAGTTTGCACCAAAGGGTTTAAACGAAGATATTGTTCGGTTTATTTCTGCCAAAAAAAATGAGCCGGAATGGATGCTCGAATGGCGCTTACAGGCATTTAAGGCTTGGCAAAAAATGAAGCAGCCGCAATGGCAGAATGTACATTTTCCGGAAGTGGATTTTCAAAGTATTATCTACTATGCTGCTCCTAAAAAGAAGAAAGAAATTAAGAGTTTAGATGATATAGATCCGGAAATTCGCGCCACTTACGATAAGTTGGGTATTCCCATTCAGGAGCAAAAAATATTGGCAGGTGTTGCCGTAGATTATGTAATGGATAGCGAGAGTGTGGTTACCACTTTCCGCGAAGCACTCAAAGAGAAGGGAATCATTTTTTGTTCCATGTCTGAAGCCATTCGCGAGCATGCAGATTTAATAAAACAATACTTAGGGACTGTAGTGCCCGTACGCGATAACTTTTATGCAGCATTAAACAGTGCTGTTTTTAGCGATGGTAGTTTTGTGTATATCCCCAAAGGCGTTCGCTGCCCAATGGAACTTTCTACTTATTTTAGAATAAATGCAGAAAATACAGGGCAATTTGAACGCACGCTCATTATTGCCGAAGATAGCAGTTATGTAAGTTATTTAGAAGGTTGCACAGCGCCCACGCGCGATGAAAACCAATTGCATGCAGCAGTGGTTGAATTAGTGGCTATGGACAATGCCGAAATAAAATATTCAACGGTTCAAAACTGGTATCCGGGCGATAAAGAAGGCAAAGGAGGCGTGTATAATTTTGTTACAAAGCGCGGATTATGCAAAGGCGTTAATTCTAAGATAAGTTGGACTCAAATGGAAACCGGTAGCGCCATTACATGGAAATATCCGAGTTGTATTTTAAAAGGCGATAACTCCATTGGAGAATTTTATTCGGTAGCAGTTACCAATAATTTTCAACAAGCCGATACAGGTACCAAAATGATTCACATCGGGAAAAATACACGCAGCCGTATTGTAAGCAAAGGTATTAGTGCAGGAAAATCGCAAAACTCTTATCGCGGTTTAGTACAAGTACAAGGCACGGCAGATAATGCTTACAACTTCAGCCAGTGCGATAGTTTATTGATTGGCGATAAATGTGGAGCGCACACATTTCCATATCTTGAAGTAAAGAATAATTCAAGCAAAGTAGAGCACGAAGCCACCACCTCTAAAATTGGAGAAGACTTACTCTTTTATTGCAACCAGCGCGGGCTAAGCGATGAAGAGGCCGTAAACATGATAGTAAACGGTTATTGCAAGGAAGTGTTTAAGCAATTACCAATGGAGTTTGCAGTAGAGGCTCAAAAATTATTAAGCATCAGTTTAGAAGGAAGCGTAGGATAAACATTAATTTACAAATGCTACTGCGGTAGTAAATAAAACTATATAGCTATGTTGTTAGAAATAAAAAATTTGAATGTTCGCATAGGGCAAAAAGAAATTCTGAAGGATTTTAACCTGCAAATAAATAAGGGTGAAATACATGCCATTATGGGACCAAACGGAACAGGGAAATCTA
The DNA here is from genome assembly GCA_019638515.1 of Chitinophagales bacterium. NCBI lineage: Bacteria > Pseudomonadati > Bacteroidota > Chitinophagia > Chitinophagales > Chitinophagales bacterium. Next base: position 630,430 of record JAHBTS010000001.1, read on the forward strand.
CGTTGGCATCGGTTTTGGCAGGCAAAGAAGAATACGAAGTTACTTCGGGCGAAATTTATTACCTCGGCAAAAACCTATTGGAAATGAGTCCCGATGAGCGTGCTCGCGAAGGAGTGTTTTTGGCATTTCAATATCCGGTAGAAATTCCGGGAATAAGCACCACCAATTTTATGAAAGCAGCCGTAAATGCCAAGCGCAAACACCTCGGCTTAGAGCCAATGGATGCCAAAGATTTTTTGAAATTAATGAGCGAAAAACGCGCCATAGTAGAGCTAAGCAAAGAGTTTACTTCTCGTTCATTAAATGAAGGATTTAGCGGAGGAGAGAAAAAGCGCAATGAAATTTTCCAAATGGCAATGCTGGAGCCTAAACTCGCAGTTTTAGACGAAACAGATTCCGGTTTAGATATAGATGCGTTGCGCATTGTAGCCAACGGTGTAAATAAGCTGCGCAGCAGCGATAATGCGTTTTTGGTTATTACACACTACCAACGCTTGCTTAATTACATAATTCCCGATTTTGTACACGTAATGTATGGTGGCAAAATTGTAAAGAGCGGCAATAAAGAACTCGCATTAAAATTGGAAGAAAAAGGCTACGATTGGATTAAAGAAGAAGTAGGCGAATTTGTTTAATGAATGTTTAGCAGTGGTTATGGAAACAATAGAGCAACAATTTAAAAGCATACAGCAAAGCCAATCGGAAAAAATAAGAACCGATGCGTTTGCCGCTTTTGAAAAATTGGGTATCCCAACTTCGAGGCACGAAGAATGGAAATACACCAACATAAAAACAAAACTCAGTAAAGAGTTTATTCTTACGCCTTTAGAATCTGCCGTGAATACAGCGGTAAAAAGCTATATCTCCAGTTTGCCGCCTTATGCCTTCAGGTTAGTTTTTCTAAATGGAGTTTTTCAGCAGGAACTAAGTATTGTACCGGAAATTGAAGGTTTGCAAGTAATGAATTTGAAAGAAGCATTCAGCACTTCAAATACTGTTGCAGAGAAATATTTCGGTAAGGCTGTTCATTTCAACGAAGAACATTTTGCGGCATTAAATACTGCGTTTGTAACCGATGGCGCATTTATTCATGTGCATAGAAACGTGGTGATAGAAGAGCCTATTTACCTACATTACTTCTTTACGGCTACCGATGCAAATGCATTTATACAAACAAGAAATTTGGTGGTGTTAGAAGATGGATCATCGCTGCAAATAGCTGAAGATTTTCGCAATGCCAGCAATATTACAGTGCAGTACAACCATGTTTCGGAAATGTTTGTGGGTAAAAATGCACAACTTGGCGTAGTAAAATTACAGTTGGAAACAAAACTCGTAAAAGGCATTCATACCCTCGAAGCACAAATAGAGCGCGATGCCACTTTTAATGCGTCTACCATAACATTTGAAGCAGATGTAATTCGAAACAATATTTCTGCTAGATTGTTGGGAGAAAACGCTCATGCCGATTTAAGCGGTTTATATTTTGGAAAAGAAACTGCACATATAGACAGCCATATTTTGGTAGATCACATTGCTCCCAATTGTACCAGTAATCAACTGTATAAAGGAGTATTAAACGATGAATCAACCGGAGTTTTTAACGGCAAAATATTTGTGAAACCCGATGCTCAAAAAACGAATGCTTTTCAATCGAGTAAAGCATTGTTACTTTCGAGTGAAGCAAGTATAAACAGCAAACCGCAGTTAGAAATTTTTGCCGATGATGTAAAGTGTTCTCACGGGGCCGCTATTGGGCAGTTAGATGAAAGTGCAATGTTTTATTTGCAAGCACGCGGCATTCCCAAAGAGCTTGCTAAGCAGTTGCTTACCTATGCTTTTGTGCATGAGGTAGTAGAGCATATAAATACCAAACCATTGCGCCAATTTCTTTGCGATAAGTTAAAAGAAGAGTTGAAACTGAATTGGTAAAACCATAATGCAAGCGAGCGTGAATTCAATATCAGATATACGTGCGCAATTTCCATTGTTGCACCGGCAGGTAAATGGCAAACCACTTATTTATTTCGATAATGCTGCAACATCGCAAAAGCCTTTAGTTGTGTTGAATGCCATTCAGCAATACTATGCAGCGTACAATAGTAACATTCACCGTGGCGCACATTACATGGCAAATTTTGCTACCGAGGCATACGAAAATTCGCGTGCTGCCATTGCGCAGCATTTGAATGCAGTTGTTGAAGAAATAAACTTTGTGAGAGGCACTACCGAAGCTGTGAATTTAGTGGCGCAAACTTATGGTAGAGTTAATGTACAAGCCGGAGATGAAGTTATTGTTAGTACCATGGAGCATCATAGCAATATTGTGCCGTGGCAAATGTTGTGCAACGAAAAAGGTGCTCAGCTAAGGGTTATTCCCATTTTCGATTCGGGAGAGTTAGATGTAGAGGCATACGAGAAGTTGCTTTCTGCAAGAACTAAGATAGTGGCTGTTGGCTATGTTTCAAATGCGCTTGGAACCGTTAATCCGGTGCAGCATATTATAGCAAAGGCGCACGAAGTGGGCGCTGTTGTTTTTGTGGATGGCGCACAGGCGTTGCCGCATAAAAGGGTAGATGTAAAGGCACTAGATGCCGATTTTCTTGCCTTTAGCGGCCATAAAACATTTGCACCAACCGGTATTGGTGTTTTGTATGGTAAGAAGGCAATTTTAGAAGCTATGCCGCCATATATGGGAGGCGGTGAAATGATAGACAGTGTGAGTTTTGAGAAAACTACCTATAATAAACTTCCATATAAGTTTGAGGCGGGAACACCGCATATAGAAGGTGGTATTGTTTTAGGCGAAGCTATTCGTTTTATGCAGCAAATGGGTATGGATTTTATTGCTGCGCAAGAGGAAGAATTGCTGCAATACGGTACTCGTGCATTAACACAAATAGATGGCTTGCGCATAGTGGGTACCGCCAAAGAAAAGTGTTCTGTTATTTCATTTTTGGTAAACGATATTCACCCATACGATATTGGAACTTTGTTGGATAAACAAGGTATTGCTATTCGAACGGGGCATCATTGCTGCCAGCCGCTCATGCAGCGTTTGGGTATTGAAGGAACGTGCCGTGCATCGTTTGCTTTCTACAATACTACCGAGGAAATAGATGTGTTTGTTGCAGCACTCCAAAAGGCAGTTGCCATACTTTCATAGCGTATTGTTTCAATACAATTTTTAGGAAGATAATGTAGGAGTAAGCAAGCTATTTACTTTATTAGTTTTATGGTTTCTTTTTCTGTTTCATTACTTATTTGTAAAAAGTAAGAACCGGGTGTAAGAGCCGAAAAATCTTGCTGTTCAATGTGTGTGCCTTGCCATATAATTTCACCAATGGTGCTATATAATGCAAACTCACAATGGTTCTCTTTTTCGGTGCGATACTCTATTTTGTCGGTAAATGGATTGGGATATACCTTGTTTGTACGAACCGTATTTTGCTTAGCAATCGAAGACGTTAAAGAACAGTTTGCTGCAATGCTATCGGTGTAGTAATTTGAGGAGCAATTACCGCAAAACAGGCTTTTAAAGAAACAAGTTGCACGTTGTATTCTAAATAGATTTTGTTCGGGAGTGTCTTTCCAAACCCCATGCCCGCCACCTTGTTTTACAGTAAGCTCTGCGCATACGCCAAGTGCAGTAAGTTTGTTGTAAATAGCTCTGGAACCCCACATTTTTATAAAGTTGGTGCAGCCTGCCCAGTAGCCGGAATCTATGGGAGAAATATTATCTAAATCACCCGCAAAGCCCACTAATGGAATTGCATTGGCGGCTGTGATGCCTTCTATGTTTACCACACTTCCCCAGTTGTGGAAAAGACCTTTTAAAGTGAATGAATTGGTTAAGTTATTTCCTGAAGAATTGATGTTGCCCAATGTTTGTTTTAAATCGGGATACATAGAGTCAATATCTTGTTGTTTTAAGAAAGCCATATTGGCTGAGGCAAAAGCTCCCGCACTGTTGCCACCTGCAAAAATCCATGCAGTATCAATGTGGTAGGTAGCGGCATTGGCGGCAAGAAATCGAATGGCTGCATGTTCATCTTGCAAGCCTCTGTAAAGTGCCTGGCGTTGCGATACGGGATCGCCATTACAGGTAGTAGTGCCGCGATTCCAGCCCAAGCGATACTCGATGGTTGCTGCAACAAAGCCGCGTTTGGCAAATTCAATACAATCGGTATTTAAACCTTTTAAACTTCCTCCGCTAAATCCTCCACCGTGTACCAATACTATTAAAGGTCTTTTTTGAAAGGTATCTACGCTTGTTTTAGGCGAAAAAACATGCAGTATCAATGTTTGGCTATCGCCTTGAAAGTTGTATGCCTTACCATAAACTACTGCACTATCGAAAGCAATATCGGAATCGGTAAATATAGGTATTTCAGAAAAGCGTGTGCCGCTATTGCAATACTGCTGCTGGGCTTGTGGAGTAAAGTAAAGCAATACAACTGCTGCCATGAGCATTGTATTTTTGGTAATTATTTTTTGTAAAATTAAAAGCATACACACTCCATTTAGTATGGTGAATTTATATATTTTATGGAGGTGTTTCTGTCAAAAAAAATATGATGTGTAGGATTGCAGTGAACAAGATAATGCTTAAATGGTTTTTAGAATAGATTGTATTAAATCATCGCTTCTTTTCAGTTTCATTTTTTTGCGAAGATTTAAACGGTGTTTTTCAATGTTGCGAACAGAAGTGAGTGTGAGAGATGAAATGTCTTTATTGCTTAGGCCTTTGGTAAGCATAACGGCTGTGCCGGCTTCTGCATTGGTGATGGTAGGGAATTTCTCTATTAGTTTATACATGGCGGCCTGGTGGGTATCATTAAACTTAGAGGAGTAATTGGTGCGTTCTACTTGTTGTGCTTGTTCGGTGGTGCGTACCATTTCGCGCAGTTTTACAAATATTTCACGTCTGCGAATGTTGGTTTGTTCCAACTCATTAAAATATGCCGCAAACTGTTTTATGAGTTTATCTTTCTGCTCTATGTGTGCATGGCTTGCTTGCAGATTTTGAGCTAAAAGTTCCAGTTCTTTTTTCATGGTTTGTTCTTTTAGTTGTTGTAACTCTAATTGCTGTTTGGTTTCAAGGTTTTTTAATTTTTCGTCTGTTTCTAATTGTTTCCATACTTCAAATTCGTGGTGGTGTTTTTCTGCAAGTGCTAATGCCTCTTTGTATTTTCCTGTAGCCTTTGCGTGGGCGCTTTTTAGTTCCAATAGTTTAATTTTATACATAGCCACATTGGCTTTTGTTGCCAATGGAGAAGCCACAGCCAATGCTTTCTGCATGGCTTGATATTGCTTTGTTTGAAGGTAAATATCTGCCAAGCCAATGAGTGCTGTAAGTTGATACATTGGCAAGTTTATTTGTGCTGCAATTTTGGCTGCCGTTTTTAGTTGGCTTTCGGCTTTTGCTATATTTTTTTGCTGTTGTAAAACATGCGATGTATTGATGAGGATAGTAATGTAGCTTACATTATCCGGCTCTGTTGTTTGTTCTAAAAAAGCCTGTAATTGTTCGTAAATAGAGAGCGCTTCGCGATAGTGTTTAAAGAAGGCATAGCAATCTGCCAACAGTACATAAAATCCTTTGTTTTGCTGTTGCGAAAAATCTGTGGTGAATAAATGTTTAATGCGCAAACATTCTTCAAAGGCTAATTTTTTTTCACCGAAATAATAGTAGATGTGCGGTACTGCCCAAGCACTTTGTTGTAAATAGAACTGGTGTTCGTGTTCAGTAGCGAGTAGTTTAACTTGTTGTGCTGTTTCTAATGCAAGTGTAAATTGCCCTGTTAGTTTTTCTACCATGTGTTTTAAGAAAAGTGCACGCAGTAGTTCTTCTATCCAGTTGTTTTTTTGTGCTTCATCAATGAGCCTTTGTACGTCTTCTATATTTGCAGTTTGGTTGCCGGTTTTAAAGGATTCAATAAGTTGAAGGCGTTTCCATCTGTGTTTAAATAGTGGTTGTGTAATGCGGTTAAAAGCCTTTTTGTGTTTTGCCTCTAAATTGTTGGCTTCTTGCACACGATTAGCTTGGCGGAGCAGCAATACAGCAGTAATCTCGAGTAGTGTTTTTTCGCTTTTCCCAATAGGTGTTTTTGCAGTTGCTTTTTTAAAATTTTGAAATGATTGATACTGCTTTTCCGAATCGGAATTATTGCTGCTCCAAAAAGTTTCGAGTGCTTTATAGAAAGACGAGAATTTAACTGCCATGGTATTGAATTAAAGCAAACATATCTTTAAATACTATGGCTTGCAATACGGTAGTAAATTAGTAGTAATGCTAAAAAGTGAGCGTTGCTACAGATTTGCTGCACAAAAAAATACAAATGCACAATATGTTTCATAAGGTTTATACACTACGTAGTTATTGCATGTGGGTTGCTTGCTTTGCATTGTTGCAATGCGCTCATGCTCAGGGTTTATCGCTACCTGCATTTTATGATGTAAGTGGAGTAAAACTAAGTAATACCAATGGTAATTGGGTAACCGTAAATCCGCAACAGCCCAATAATATTGATTTGATAGAAACACAATTATTCAAGATGCCCGGAAGAGGCATGGGTGTTGTAGGTGTGGAATTTAAATTGTTTGGAGCCGATGGAGGAACCGCCCGTTTTAAGAGTGGTGCTATCAATAATTTTGCAGAGGGCGGAAAAGGGGCACAGTTGTATTATCAAGTGGATTTGTCGGGTTTGAATATGTGGAAGCGCCCGTTTTTAGTAACCTTTGGCAAAAAAGGTGAGAGCCGTACTTATGATAAGTATTTGTATTGCAGTGCCGGTGGCGGAGGCTCTACCGGTATGGCATGGCTATCTCCTAATGCCAACAGTGCTTCGCTGCATAAAACATGGCGCTCGCTATTTTGGGGTGGGAATAAAATAGCTGCGGCAGCAGGCGGTGGCGGTGGGTTTGCCACAAATGCTAATGTTTCCAACGGTAAGGCAGCTATGGGTTTAGAAAGATCTAACACTACTTTAGTTGATTATAGCTATGATTTTCATTATGAAAAGTTGACTGATGGGTCGGGAGCAGAGCTAATGACAGTAGGTGCCGGAGGTAGCAGAATGAGAACAGACGCAGCTGTCTTAAACGACCCTGTTTGCTGTGATAACTTTGATAAGATGCGGAAGGCAGGCTCTTATGTGCACAATGTATTTAATTTTACTAAATCCGTTGCATTGGGTGTATCTAACAAAATATTGCAGTCGGTTACTTTTGGTCAAAGTGGCGGTGTTTCTACTTTTACTTTTCCTGAAACAAATGGATCGCCTGCTGGCGGTTATTTTTCTCCAACATCAAACTTTAGCATTACCAACGATGGTGGACGTGGTGGAGCGGGTTTTAGCGGTGGCGGAGCAGGTGTGCCTAATACAGACTTTTATACTTATGCACTTTCCTACACTTCCGGTTTAACTAGCGGAGGTGGCGGAACGGGAAGCTTACAGCAGATAACAGCTACGGCACATTACAGCGGTGCCGGAAACTCAGGAGGTAACGGGGGTTTGAGTGCTTTGTCTGATTATTTAGTAAATACATCTATTGTTAACGGAGGCTCTACAGCTACTCCTAAGAGCGGTTATTTTATGTATCGTACTATTGCAGATACCACACCTCCGGTTGTGTCTATTGATACTGTTACTATTTATATACCGCAGAGTACTTTTGGTGTATTGTATTCATCTGCTCAACTTAGCCGCGCTACAATCGTTGATGATTGCTCTGATAACGATTCTGTGAATACCATTACATTCAGTAAAGCAAAATTTACATGCAGCGATGTAGGTACCACGCAACCTGTAACGGTAACGGTTGCCGATTTTGCAGGCAACCAAACCATTAAAACAATCATGGTTGTTGTTAAAGATACCTCACATCCGATAGCAATACCAATTATTCCACCCAATCCGTTTTTACCCAACTATAAAGATCCATTTACTATTGATGTTACCAAGGAGCCTTATACTGTAACAGCCGCAGATTTGCCCGAAGGCTATGATGGTTGCAATGGCGGTGTAGTTATTCATTTTACACCTACTACATTTACGTGTGCACATGCAGGAACTTCGCAAACGGTTTCATTTTATTACACAGATAGCGATGGGAATAGCAGTAGTGTAGGAACTGTTACCTTTAATATAATAGCGCAATCTTATCCTGTACTTTATGTAGATGCTTCGGCTACGGGAAACAACGATGGGAGTTCTTGGTCTAATGCGTTTAAGAATTTACAAGATGCACTCAAACCAGGGTGCGAAGCCGATAGAGCAATTTATATAGCTCAAGGAACTTACTATCCCGATAGAGGAAACAACGTTACGACAGGTAATCGCAATGCTTCCTTTGTAATTCCCGAAAACTACAAATTGTATGGTGGCTTTCCTTCGGGAGGCGATGTGTTTAATAACCGTAAGCCTGCTACGTTTGCTACTGTGCTTTCGGGCGAAATTGGAAACATTGCATCTACCAACGATAATAGCTACCATATTGTTACAATAAACAGCAACAATACATTATTAGATGGTTTTGTACTGAGCGATGGAAATGCCAGTGCCGGTTTGGGTTCCGGTGGTGGAGCTGTGTTTTTTCAGCAACCTTCTATAGGAACTGCTGCTTATACTAACACTTTTAGAAATTGCACTTTTAAAAATAATATGGGCACATCGGGTAGTGCTGTGTATGCTCAACATCAAAACACCAACAATGCCAATAGCATTGATTTTGTAAACTGTATGTTTAGCAAAAACACAGCAAGTTCAAAAGGTGGCGCTGTTTATGTGGAAAGCACCAGTTCAAATGCCAATCAGAATTTTACGAACTGTGTATTTACTCAAAACACGGGAGATATAGGTGGTGCTGTTTATGCTTCTACTTCTTTTTCTAAGTTGAATTTAACTAACTGCACATTTACACGAAACAAAGCTACCACTTCCGGTGGAGCACTGTTTAATCAGGGAGCGGCTACTATTCGCAATAGTATTTTTTATGCCGATAGCAGCAATAATGTGTTGAATGAAGTTACTAATACAGGAGTGTTGAATACGGCATTCAGCAACATTCACGGAAGTGGTGGAAGTGCTAACTGGAATACTTCTTTTGGCAATAATTTGGGAAACAATATTGATACCAATCCGCAGTTCAATTTAATTAACTTATCGCTAAACCCAAGCAGCCCTTGCAGAAACCGAGGTGAAAAAGCATACAACACAGAACCCATTGATATAAACCAAGGAATACGTGTTGTGCAAGATACTATAGATATGGGTGCTTACGAGTGCAGCCCTCTGGTTTACGTGGCTTGGGATGCGCCTAATGGTGGCAATGGGCAAAGTTGGGCAACTGCATACAATAGTTTGCAAGATGGTTTAGACGATGCATTTTTTAGTAGCGGTTTTTTAAAAGACGTGTGGGTGAAAGAAGGAACATACTATCCTAGCCGCGATCTGAATGGCAACAGCAATGGAAGATTCAATACTTTTTATGTAAAAGGTTCTAATGCGGTGTATGGCGGTTTTGCCGGGAATGAAACACAATTATCACAGCGCAATATTCCCGCACACCCAACTATACTTAGTGGCGATCTAGGCACAAAGAATGATAAATCCGATAACGCTTACCATGTGGTTACATTTAATTCTGCAAGCCCGCGTTTAGATGGTTTAATTATAGAAGGAGGCAATGCCGACCATCCAAGTAATTATACATACAAAGGTGGTGGCGGTATATATGAACTCAATAGTTTTGTGGCGGAATCGCATCCCGTAATCAATGGGTGTGTTATTAGAGATAATTCGGCATCAAGCAATGGTGGCGGTGTAATGATAAGCTCTAACTTGGCTAATTGTACAATGGATTTTATACAATGTATTTTTTACAATAACACGGCTCTGCGCGGAGGTGCAATATATATTCAAAAAGGAGGCAGCAACAACATAGATGTAAAAGCAAGGCTCTATAATTGCACAGGTGTAAACAACGTAGGGTATGCATTTAATGCTCCAGGATTTGGTGAAGCCTACGTGGTACCTCCTGTAGTAGGCTCGGCAGTGCTGGAATTAAACAACAACTTGTTGCTCAATAATACTACAGCCAATGGAAGTGTATTGAATGTAGGCGGAACGGTTATTGGAAGCAATAACTACATGGGTACAAACAACAACGATTTAGTTGATATTACTAATCCCGTAGGTGCCGATGGTTTAATTATGACTGCCGATGATGGTTTTGCATTACAGTCGGGCAGCAGCGCCATAAACTATGGAAACAATACCCTTATTCCCGCAGAAGTAAAAAGCGATATTACAGGTGAAGAGCGCATAAAGCAACTGCAAGTAGATGCAGGCGCATACGAAAGTTTTGGTTGCTTGAATGCTACAAAACTATATGTAGATGCAGAAGTAGATACACTCAATGGCAATGGATTAACTTGGGCAACTGCTTTCCGCTATTTGAATGATGCTTTAAAAATGGCAAATCTATGTTCATCGGTAGATTCTATCTTAATCGCCAAGGGTACTTATTACACATCGGGCGATGTAAATTCTACTGCAGACCAAAGTATAGCGTTTGAAATAAGCCGTCCTGTAAAAATATATGGTGGCTATCCTAATGGTGGTGGTACTCGCGATGTTGCTGCCAACACAGTAGTGCTAAGTGGTGCAATCAATACACCTGCACGAACCGATAACAGCAACCACATTATGCGCGTAGCAGCAGGCGTAAGCGATACAACCCTAATTGATGGCATTACATTTACCAACGGATATGCATCGGTTGTTGGTAGCTACACATTCAATGGAAAATTATTTAGGCGCACACAGGGCAGCGCACTATACAGCATTAACTCGTTGGTGCATGTAAACAATTGCCGATTTGTTTACAACTACGCAGCCGGTTCAGGTGGTGCGGTATATATAAACAGTGGCAAATTTATTTCTGAGCATTCGGTGTACGATATGAATACTTCTTACCAAGGAGGCAGTGCGGTAAGTGCCGATATGGCAACCGATACGCTTCGCTTAGTGGGAAATGTTTTTGTGCGCGATACCTCTGTAAATAGCGTTGGAGGAGCGGTAAGTTCTACGTTTTTATCCACAACATCTTTTACCGATATTTCTAACAACTTGTTTGCTTTTAATAGTGCAAAAGGACAAGGCGGTGCTTTGTATGTTGCCACCGGTTTGTTTAATGTAAGCAACAATACATTCTTCAGTAACTCATCTAATGCTAATGGAGGTGGCGTATCTGTTCAAGCCAATCCAAATGCGGCTTCGCTCTTAGCAAATAATATTTTCTGGAGGAATAATGCAACCTATGGCGATAGTAGTTTCTTGTGTTCCGATTTTAATACGATAACGGGAAATGCAGAGTCAATCAATCCACAGTTTTCTAATGCGGCTAACCCTCTAGGACCCGATGGTTTGTGGTTTACGGCAGATGATGGTTTAAAATTGAAACCTACTTCGCAGCTTATTAACTCAGGAGATAATACGGTAGTAAAATATTCCAAGGATATTATTGGCAGCACGAGAATTCAGCACGGCAAAGTAGATCCGGGCGCTTACGAAAGCGAGGCGGTGGTTACTCATTGGTATGTAAGTGCTGCACAAGATAGTATAGAACCCGATGGAACATCGTGGGCAAAAGCTTTCCCTAAGTTTCAAGATGGTGTAAATGCTGCAAAACCCGGAGATAGTGTGTGGGTGGCACAAGGTATTTACACGCCTGATTCTTCAGGTACTTCATTCAATTTAAAAAATAAGGTGAAGGTGTTTGGCGGTTTTAAGGCAGTTGAAAGTTTATTGGCGCAGCGCAGTTTGAGCGATGGCTACAATAGTGTTTTAAAAGGAAACAATGCTGCGGTAGTGAAGAATGATAGCACAGATAACAGTACTTTGTTAGATGGATTTGTGATTAAAAATGGTAATACTTCACGGAATGGTGGAGGTTTGCGGAATACGGCTTCTGCTGCTGTTTTTAATCATTTGGTGTTTCAAGATAACCAAGCTGCTAATGGTGGTGCTGTAGCGAATGTGAAATCTTCTTGTAAGTTTTACAATACAGTTTTTGTAGGTAATCAATCGTCTTCTTCGGGCGCTGCAATTTACGATAGCAGTGCTGTAATTGATATGCGCCAAATTACTTGCTACAACAATACAGCAGCCAATGGAGCACTTATTGCCAATGTGGCAAACTCTAATTTTTCTATAAGCAATAGCGTTTTGTGGAACAATACTTCAGCGGAATTATTCAACCAATCATCTACAGCTACGGTTGCTTACACTATGGCAGAAAGTGAGCAAACGGGGCAGGGAAATATTTTGGGCATAAACCCTAAGTTTAACAACGAGCATGCGCCCGAAGGCTTTGATGGACGTTGGTTTACAGCCGATGATGGTTTAACAGCTACTTACTATTCTGCATTTGTAAATAATGGAAGTAATGCGCTGGCAACAGCTATTACTACCGATGTGAGTGGACTCAATCGCTTGCAAAACGGCACGGTAGATATGGGTGCTTACGAAAGTGCTGAACTTACTTTTTGCGATAGCATGGCACAGTACAATAAAAGTGTATTGTATGTGAATGCTAATGTGCCCGGAAGTGGTGATGGAGCTTCGTGGGCAACAGCTTTTAAAACGCTGAATGAAGCATTGGATATTGCTAATTATTGCTCTTCTATTGATTCAATTTTAGTAGCGGGTGGAACTTATTATCCAACGGGTTACAAAGAGGGAGAAGACAGAAAACTCAGCTTCCGTATGTTGCGAAACAATATTCATTTGCTTGGAGGCTTTTCGGGAAATGATTCTGTGGCGAGAGATTTAGGCGTATTCAATACTATTTTAAGTGGAAATATTAATGATGGCTCTGTGAATACTGACAATAGTTTTCATGTGTTGTCTTTTAAAAATGTGGGTGCTGCTTGCAGTATTGATGGTGTAATTATTGTAGATGGAAAAGCAGATAGCACCATAGCGCCATTCAACCAAGGTGGAGGATTGTATAATGTTGCATCTGGTGCCGGTAACAACAGTAGCCCTACAATATCGAATTGCGTATTTAGTAATAATAGCGCACGCATTGGCGGTGCGGTAATAAACAGTGCTTCTACCCAAGGAGCAGCGCGTCCTTCTTTTGTAAACTGTGTGTTTGCAGAAAACAATGCTTTGTTAGATGGCGGTGCAGTTTATACGAGCGTTTCCGGTGGCAGTAATGCAACAGCCATGTTTACTAACAGTACTTTTGCAGGCAATAGCGCAGGTGCAAAAGGTGGTGCCGTGTATAACTTAGGAACAGGCGGAACCAACAATACAACATTTAAGAATTGTATTGTTTGGGGAAATACCGCTGGCTCCGGTGTGGCAAACACCAAGCAGGTAACGAACGAAAATGCTATGGCTCGCTCTTCGTTCAGTTTATTCCAAGGCGGATTGCCTGCATTGTTGATAGACAGCGGAAACAACTTGTACCAAATACCTCTTTTAGTAGATTCTATTCATCCAAAAGGATTCGACCAGCAGTGGATGACTTTTGATGATGGCTTTGCATTAAAGAGCGGAAGTCCTGCCATTAAAACCGGAACAGCATCGGGCGCGCCAGCATTGGCTATTACCGGAGCAGCGCGTGGCTCTATGCCCGATAGAGGTGCTTACCAAAATAGTTGTACGGCTGTAAACTTTACACAAAACATACAGCAGGCAGCTTGCGATAGTGTTGTTTCGCCAAGCCGCAAGTATAGTTGGTTTACTTCCGGCACTTATTTCGATACGCTTTACAGCGCTATTGGATGCGATACTTTCTTAACCATTCATCTTACATTGAATCACACTTCGGTTACAAACTTAACTGCTACGGCTTGTGGTAGTTATGTGTCGCCAAGTGGGCAGTTTGTTTGGGATACATCGGGTTTGTATTACGATACTTTACAGGCTGTATCCGGTTGCGATAGCATCTTTATAGTTCAACTTACCATTGATACTTTACCGCAACCTGTTGTTGTTCAAAACGGAACTATATTAACTACGCAGGCATTTGCAAGCTACCAGTGGTTGCTGAATAATGTTGCCATAACTGGCGCTACAAGCCAAAGTTATACAGCCTTGCAAAATGGAGATTACAGTGTTGTAGTTACTAATGCAAGTGGTTGTAGCGATACCAGTGCAGCAGTAAATATTATTGGGTTGAGTGTGTTTGATTTTGAAGGAGGAGCGCAGGTGGCTTTGTATCCTAATCCTAACAATGGGAATTTTACACTAATGTTTTCAAATAGTGAACTGCATGAAGTATATGCAACAGATATGCAAGGAAGAATAGTAATTCCTACTGAAATGCTATCTGGTTCAAAACAGTTTTCATTAGAGCATTTAAGTGATGCTGTTTATTTCTTACATATCAAACAGCAAAGTGGCATAAAAACTATTCGGTTTGTAGTAGCGCGATAGCGCAAAAAAAATATGTTCACGAAGCTGTTAAATACTTCATGGCTTCGTGAACATATTCATCTTCACCTTCTTTAATTCGGTAAATTATTTCGGCAGGAAGTTGTTTTACGATTTTACCCGGAGAACCCAACACCATCGAATAGTTCGGTACAACCATATTTTCGGTTACCAAAGCATGAGCACCAATAACGCAGCCATTTCCAATAGTTGCACCGTTCATTACGGTAGCCCGCATTCCAATTAAGTTGTGGTTGCCAATGGTGCATCCGTGCAGTATGGCTCCATGCCCTATAATATTTCCACTTCCAACGTTGATAGGTTTTCCCGGATCTACATGAAAGATACAGCCTTCTTGAATATTGGTACGTGCGCCAATAATCATTTTATCCATATCGGCACGCAGTACTGCACCATACCAAATGCTAACATTGTCGCCTAGTTCTATATCTCCGATTACAACTGCATTGTGTGCAATAAATACGTTTGCTCCTTTCTTTACTTTAGAAAGGAGTGTTTGGTAATATCCGTTGTTCATTTATGCTTAAAAGAAGGTTAATCAATAAATTTTTGAGCGGCAATTTTTTTGTCTAAAGTGGTAGAGTCGCTACCGGCTTCTTTTGCTTTATTCCAATACTCTACAGCCTTTTGGGTATCGCCTAATTTTGAAAGTATGTCGCCATAATGCTCTAAGATAGTAGCGCTGTTTTCGCCTTCATTTTTCAATGCTTTTTCTTGCCATTCTTTGGCAGCTTTGTAGTCGCCCATTACAAAAAGAATCCAAGCATAGGTGTCTAAAAACGAGTCGTTGTTTTCTTGTAGTTTGTTAGCATAAGCGCTCATTTGCTTTGCTTTCTCTAAATTGGTTTTGCGCAGGGCTAAATAGTAGCTGTAATTATTGAGTACGGTAGCGTTATCCGGGTCTAATTTTATGGCTTTGTCGAAGCAGCTGTCCGATTCTTCGTTGCGTGTTAAGTTGTGCAGCACATCGCCAATATTAGACAGAAATTGAGCACGGAGTTTATTGTTTTCTACGCTCATTTTTTCGCCTTTGCCATAGCTTTTTAATGCTTGGTCGTATTCTTTAAAATGGTTTTCGGCCATGCCTTTAAAAAGAAAAGTAATGGCTTGGTTTGGAAAGTATTCAAGGGAGTAAGTGGTAACTTCTTTGAGTTTTTTCCAATCTTGTTTTTGGTTGTAAATAAAGAAGAGTTGCTGCCATACATTAAATACATCTTTTTGTAAATCTAACGAGCGCAAATAGGCAGCCAGTGCTGTATCTATTTGATTATCTAAGTTGTATAAATCGCCACGAATGGCATGTGCTTTGGCTTCTTTTGGGTGTGTGGCAGCTAAGATGTCTGCCAATTGCAGGGCTTCTTTTCGGTTGTCTTTTTTTACATCAAAGTACTGTATGTAAGGAAAGAGCATTTTTACTTTGGCATCTATATTCAGCGATGGGTTAGAGAATAATTTTTTCAGTGTTTCGCGCCTTGCGGTGGAGTCTCCGTTTTTGGTACTGTAATCGGCCACAGCTAAAAGGGCTTGTGGGTTTTCGGGGTCTAGTTCCAATACTTTTTTGTAGAGTGTGTTTGCTTTTTCGCGCATGTTGTTGGCAGTGTATAAATCTGCCTGCATGAGTATAAAGTTAGGTTCATCGGGGTAGGCATCTTCTAACTTTTTTAATTCGCCCATTGCTTTTTCGAATTGGTTAACGGAGAGGTATAAGCTCTTTTTGCGTGTTACAATTTCTTCGTCTAGTCCAAAAATGCTTTCAAACTGATCGTATGTTTTTATGGCATCTAGTGGTTGCTTATGTTGAATTTGTAGAAATGCCAAATTCATATAAAAGTCTGGTTCGTTGGGGTTTTGTTTTATGAGTTCTTTGTAAAGAGGAATAGCATCTTTGGGCGAAGTGCGCGATAAAATTCCTGCCAAAAAATCTTTGTAAAAAATATTGCTTTGGTCTAGCTGTACTGCGGTTTCTGCGGCTTCGCGTGCTGCTTGCACTTGCCCGCTTCCAAAGTATAATTGTGCTAATTGAAAGTGTGCATCGGCATTTTTGCTGTCGAGTGCAATTACTTCTTTAAACTGGCGGAGTGCACTTTCGTAATCTTCAATCATTTTTGCCTTTTCGGCATCTATAAAGAGGCGCTCGGTTTGCGCATCGTTAGCATTGCTTTGAACTGCTTCTTTCTTTTTCTTCTTTTTGGTTTTATCTTTTTGGGGCAAAAAAGTTGCGGTGCTTCCGTTTGAAAGTAAAAAAGCCACCGTAAGAGATATTGAGATTAAGAAGCGGAAATTCATTCTGTTATTGCTGTGTAATCGCCAATGCTGAAATCGGCAAATGTGCCTTGTAAATTAACGTGGTTTCCCACCATACTGTTGTGAAGTAAATAATTTTTTAAAGAAGATTGTGATTGCACAATGCTATTCTTTACAATACAGTTTTCTATCACCGAATTTTTACCAATAGAAACATGTGGCCCTACAACACTGTTTACAATTTTTGCTCCTTCTGCAATATAGCAGGGAGGTATAATGGTGCTGTTTTCTATAACAGCTTGTTCGCTAACTAATTTTTCATTTTTAATGAATTCTAAGTAGCGCTGGTTGGTATCTACGGTGGCTGTTTTATTACCGCAATCTAGCCATTCGCTTACTTCGCCCGGTTTAAATGGAGTGCCTTTTTGTTTCATGTTCTCCAGCGCGTGGGTGAGTTGGTATTCACCTTTCTGCATAATGTTGTTATCAATTAAAAATTGCAGTTCGTTGCGCAGGTAAGCTCCGTCTTTAAAATAATAAATGCCAATGATGGCGAGGTCGCTCACAAACTCTTGTGGCTTCTCAACAAAATCGGTTATCACGCCTTCGCTGTTTAGTTTAACTACGCCAAATGGACGAGGGTCTTCTACTTTTTGTACCCAAATAATGCCTTCTTGTGCGGTATCTAATTGGTTATTGAAGCGAAAGAGTGTGTCGGCAAAAGCAACAATAGTTTTTCCTTGTAAAAAATCTTGTGCGCATAAAACAGCATGGGCTGTGCCGAGTGCTTCGTCTTGGTATGCAATGTGGTAATTGGTGCCCAAAGATTGGCCAATTTGCTGTATCTGGTTTTCTATGGCTGTGCCAAAATCGCGCCTAATGATGAATACTACATTTTCAACTTTTTCGGGAACGGTTTTTATGAGATCTTCTACCAAACGTTGCACAATTGGTTTTCCGGCAACGGGTAGCATTGGTTTAGGAATGGTGAGTGAGTGCGGACGCAGGCGTGTACCCCAGCCTGCCATCGGAATAATAATATTCATTTTGTTTTTTAAAGATTTAATGGATGTAAATAGAAAATTTTATTGGAAAAATGAAACTAAAACAGAAAGCGATTGTCGCGATTCCAATATTTTACAAGTAAGAAACCCATGAGTGCGCCACCTAAGTGTGCAAAGTGTGCAATGTTGTCGCCAGCCTGCATAGCAATGCCGCGGTAGAGTTCCCAAATAATATAGAGTACTACAAACACTTTTGCTTTTAGAGGTATTGGCGGAAATAGCAACATAAGCTCTGTGTTGGGAAACAACATGCCAAAGGCTGCCAATACGCCAAACACGGCTCCGCTGGCACCAACGGTAGGTATAAAGTAAATTTCTTGAAGCGTATAGAATTGATTCAGATTGGTATCGGTAGCAAAAATACTGCCTGTAAAGTTATATACCTGCCATGCTTGTACGCCCAAGTGCAGTAATTCTGCTCCAAATCCGGTAAGGAAATAAAAGAGCAAAAACCTCTGAGGTCCCCACACGCGCTCTAATACAGTGCCAAATAAAAACAAGGCATACATATTGGAGAAAATATGCAGGAAACCTCCGTGCATAAACATGTGGGTGAATAGCTGAATAGGTTTAAACTCAGGCGATCCAAAATAAAACAAACCTAAGGTGCGGCTGAGGTGAATGCCTAAGAACATTTCGCTAAACAGTGTTGCTGCAAAGAACAATACGTTTAGAATAATAAGGTTGATTACAACACTACGCGTGTCTATATGAAACATGCAGCGAAAATAAAATTACCGCGCTATTGGCTATATGGTTTTGCTTTTGTTGGCTTTCGCTTTATTCTTCTTGAGCAAATTTTTTAATTTCTTCTTCCAGCACAAGTTCATCGCCATCTACATAGCCAGTGTGGGTGTAAACTATTTTCCCTTTTTTATTGAGCAATATGGTAAATGGAATGCTTTGTATATTAAGTTCACGCTTAAGATCTTGATTGGGGTCTAAAAGAATATCGTACTCCCAACGTTGGCTATCGGTGTATGGTTTTACTTTGCTGCTGCTGCGCGAATCGTCAATAGAAACTGCTACTAGTTTCATGTTGTATTTTTGCTGCCATTCTTCGTAAAGTTCGCTGATGTTGCCCAGTTCTTTTTTGCAAGGTACACACCATGTTGCCCAAAAACTTACTACGGTAATTTGTCCGGTTTTGGCATAGTCGCTTACGGTTACTCGTTTGCCATTTACATCATTTAGTGTGAGCGATGGCAATGTTTTTTCGCCTAAAATTTTTTCGGAAAGTGTTTTTTCCTTGCCTTGGGCATAAATAAAAATGCTGCTTATTACAGCAATGATGGTAAGAACTCTTTTTATCATAAATGTAAATTGAAGTTTTATAGATGTTTTTTTATTACAATGGTTTGATAGGGTGCTAAAATAATTGGTTGCGAGAGATTTTGTTGTTCGCTAAAATTAAGAATGGCACGCGTGTTTGATTGCAATTCTTTTTGGATGGTTTCCGGTACGGTAAGTTTTTTTGTTTTGTTTCCGGTATTGAAGAATGCATAGGCTGCACCATCGGAAAGTTCTTTTTTGTAAATCCAAATTCCATTTTTCTTTGATACTAAAGTGGCTTGCTTGCCTGCAACATCTTGGTTTAAAGCAATTAAATTGGAATGGAGCAGTATGTTTTGCGTGGCGGTATTCATTTTGCGTAAATCGCAACTGGTGAGGAGTGGAGCGTTGAGCATGCACCAAATGGCAAAATGGCTTTCGTATTGCGTATCGGTAAGTCCTTTAAATTTTCCTTTTGCCGAAGTGGCATTGCCGGTGCCGTAGTTGCCTACAATAAGCATATCGGGATCGTTCCATGCACCAGGAGCAGCGTATTTTTCTAAGCCTATTTGGTGACGCAGGATTTGCATAACGCCATATTGCCAAAAGTGAGTTCCTCCCCATTTGTCGAAAATATCGGGTGTAGTACGCCAATAGCTGCCTTGGGCTTGCGATGCCCATTTCCATGGTTTGCGAAGTCCCCATTCGCATACGCTAAATACAATGCTTCTGCCACTTTTTTTGAGTGCTTCTCCCATTTTTGTATAGCGTTTTATGGCTTCTTTTTGCGACCAAGGTGCAAAGCAGTAATCGTATTTTAGCAAATCTATACCCCATTCGGCATAGGTGGCAGCATCTATTTCTTCAAAACCGTAGCTGCCAAATTCTTTACCGCAGGTATATTCGGCAGCACAAGAATATATGCCGAGTTTCAGGCCTTTGCTGTGAACATAATCGGCAACGTATTTCATGCCGTGCGGGAATTTTTTTTCATCTACTTTGGGTTTGCCGTTGGGCTCTCTTTGGTCTGCATGCCAATAGTCATCAATGTTGATGTATTCGTAGCCGGCATCGCGCATTCCGGTGCTTACCATAGCATCGGCTATTTCCATAACTATATTTTCATCTACATCTTGGGCAAACACGTTCCAACTATTCCAACCCATAGGTGGCGTTAGGGCTAATTTTTCTCCAATGTTTAATTCTATTGTTTGTGTGGTGGTGCCATTTTTATCGGTAGCGGCAACTTTTACCTTGTAAATGCCTTTTTGGGGTGCTGTGCCTGAAATAATACCTGTGTTGCTATCTAGTTGTAAGCCGTTGGGCAGACTTTGCGCATGAAAAATGATTGGCTTTTCGCCTGTGGCGGCAATGGTATGTATAAATGGAGTGGAGGGATAACTGCCAATTATTTTTGGTCCGTGGAAAACAGGCTGAGCTGTTGCAGAGGTGTACAAGAGTGTGTATAGTGGCAGCAAGAATAGGAGTCTGATATATTTCAACTGAATTACGAATAATTTCATACAGAAGTAATTAGTGCAATAAAAAAAGCCCAACACATTTGGTTGGGCTTCAAAAGTAATTTTTTGCTGTGGGTTTACTGTGTTACCACAAATTTTTTGCTTACAGAACTTCCGTTGGCAGCTACGTTTGCAAAGTAAATGCCTTTAGAAAGATTAGCAGGCAATTGGTAGCTGTTGCTGCCTATTTCGGTAACGCCATTAAAGAGTGTTGCAATTTGTTTTCCGGCAATATCGGTAATGGTAACAGTTGTTTGCACACTTTCTTTAGCTTCAACCAATACCACACTTTCTGATGATGCCGGGTTTGGAAGTACGGCTACTGTAGCAATTTTATCGGCAATAGCACTTACTCCCACCGTGCCCTGCGGTAATTGGTTGGTGTACATGTAGTAATACAAAAGCATTTCATCTTCGGTAGTAAAGCCAAATCGAATAACATTGCTGCTGGTATTATTAAATATTGCTTTTGCACGCAAGCCGTTTTTCATATCTACTAGATAAAAATTGGGCCAATATTTTATTGGTGGGTGATCCCAAAGGTATTGTCCCATGTCGTAGTTCATTTTATAGTTCCAAAAGCCTTCGTAAAGCTGGGTGCCAAGTTTATTTGGTTTGGTTTTGTCGTACTCAAATAAATCGTAATCTATACCAAACTTATGGGTGTGAGAATTAAACATCCACAAGTAGCGTAATTCATTTTTGCCATTGTCGGGGTCGTTCATATAGCGGGTTACAGCTCCTGAATTTGCAGGTAAAAATCCGGCATTGCCTCCACTGCCAAGTTCGCCAAGTGTAACGCTGTTTACGAGTTTACTTTTCATTTCAATAGTATTTGGCTGGCGCTGGTTGTAATAAATATTGAAATAAAAATCGCAAGGTAAAACATGCTGGTTGCCATAGTTTTTAATGTGGTAGTTTAAATCGAGCCATGCTTTTTGATTCCAAAAGAGAGCAGTTCCTTGAGGCAAATCAATTTCTTCATCATCTTGCCAAGCTCCGGTTAAGAGTTTATTGCCATCAAAAGAGGTTACTCCGCCAGTAAGGCTTACTACTCTAATGCCATCGGGTTCTTTGGCGGCACTGGCAGAATCTATGTATTTGAATAGTAGAAAGTGGTGGCTTTCGTTGTTCATAAAGCCATCTATTTTGGTTATTTCAGCTAAATACGGAAGGTTTAGTTCGTATTTTAGAAGCATTTCGAATTCTTGAGCGGGACCGGATTTAGGTAAAAATATAGGGCCACAACGCACTCTTTTTCCGGCTCCATTGGCTGGTTTAGCCGGTTTTTGTAAAAAGTTGTAGTAGGGGTCATCGTAGTATTGGTTAATAACAGATGTATCAACGGTTTTGCCGGTTTTTTTAGCTCCGTTCATAATCCATTGGCGGATAAGCTCCAATTCTTTTTTAGAAAGCCCTTGTCCGTTGATATCTAACATGATGTCGCCTTCGCCTTGCTCTAAATCTAAATCGGAATCGAAGTCTTTAGATGCTTTGCGCAACAAGAAACTCTCGTACGGTTGGTTAACAAAAACCAAGCGATCTAACTTTGCTTTTGCCGTGCTATTTTCCGGAGTTTGGTTTAAAATGGAAGTGTACACATCGCTTTCGCTTCCATCAAACTTCAATGTTTCTGACGAAGAAGCGCTGTGGCACGTATTGTTAGAACATTTAGTGTTTAAAATATGATGTACCTGGGTAAAAGTGTTTTGGGCACTGAGTGTTGCGGCTGATATAATGCCTGCCGCCAGCAGGTAAACCTGTTTCATTTTGAACGTTGTTGTTTTCTTTTTTAGATGAAGGTTACGAATGTAAAAAAATATTTACAAAAGGTTAAAAGTTGAAAACTAATATTCCGTGAGTAGGGGTTTGTTGCCTACAATGGATTCAATTTGTTCTAATACGGTAGGTGTAAGTTGTGGTAGCGCTTGAAAGCATTGAATGTTTTCTTGCAGTTGCTGCACTTTACTGGCACCTAAAATAATACTGCTAACATTGGGGTTTTTAAGGCACCAAGCCAGTGATAGGTGGGTGAGCGAAATACCAATTTCGTTGGCAAGATTATAGAGTTGCAGCACCTTCTCTAACTTTTCGGTGTTGCCCAAGGCTTTTTCTTTTTGCACGTGCATGCTGTCTAAATTCAGGCGTGTATCGGAGCGTTGTAAATTATTTATGTATTTACCGGTAAGCAATCCCGCTGCTAGTGGACTCCAAATGGTAGTTCCCAATCCAAAGGTTTTGAACAGCGGCAGGTAGTTTTTCTCGAGGTTTTCGCGGTGGAAAAGGTTGTATTGTGGTTGTTCCATAGTGGGGCCAATAAGTTTATAGCGCTCTGCCCAATAATGAGCTTCGGTAATTTGCTGGGCCGTCCATTCGCTGGTGCCCCAGTAGAGTATTTTTCCTTGCCTTATTAAATCATTCATTACCCAAACAGTTTCGGCAATGGGCGTGTGTATATCGGGGCGGTGGCAAAAAAATAAATCGAGGTATTCTACTTGCAAGCGCTTTAGTGCAGCATGGCATGCTTCTACAACATGTTTGCGCATTAAGCCTTTTTGGTTGGGTAGCTGGCCGCCCCAAAAAACTTTGCTGGAAACGAGGTAGGTGCTTCTATCCCAATTGAGTTGGCGAAGGATGTTGCCCATTACAATTTCACTCTTTCCGTTGGCATAGGTTTCGGCATTGTCGAAAAAATTGATGCCGGCTTCGTAGGCGGTTATCATCAATTCTTTAGCAACATCATCGCTTATCTGTTGCCCAAAAGTTACCCATGTGCCGAATGAAAGTGCACTTATTTGCAGGCCGCTATTGCCCAGTCTTCTATATTCCATTGTTTGTTTTTTTTGAATGCAGCGAATGCTAACAAACGTAATATCATTTTAATTGTTGAAAACTTAAAAAGCGTTGAATTGTTCATTTTTATTCGATTTTGAGGCTAAAATGAAGGTTTGGACGCGTCCATTTTTTCAACAATGGACTTTTTTCACCGGATGGCATACATATAAAGTTCAACTTTGCAGCCACAAAATAAAATCAGCATGGTAAAGAAATTTACAACCTTTTTATTGGCTTTTTCTGCATGGATAGGCGTAGCCGCCCAAACAACCGTTGTGAACGGTTCTATGGAAAGTTGGGATAGCCCCAGCTCTTCAAGTGCAGAACCCAGCAATTGGAATTCAGGAAAAACAGCAGGCGGCACTTGGGGCGGTTCGGTTCCCCAAACTTGCTGGCGCGATACCAGTACTTTAAACGGAGGTGCCTATTGTGCCAAGTTGGTTTCGGGAATTGTATTGGGTAATGTGGCAAATGGCGCGCTTACTACAGGCCGGCTAATGGCAAAAACTACTTCTAAGGCAGAAGGATATATAGAAACAGTAACCAATAACTCCAGTTTTAATATGCCATTTATTGGCAAACCCGATAGCTTTGTTTTTTGGTATAGGTATGCACCTCAAGGCTCAGATTATCCTAGGGTAGAAGCGAGATTACACGAAAGTACTTGCCAGGTTCCCGAAATTCCGGTGGGCAATAATCACCCGTTAGATACTAATAATATTGTTGCCAGAGCACTTTGGACAGGTTCTAATGCAGCACAAACAGGATGGGTAAGGGTTGCCGTTCCTTTTGTATATAGAAAAAGTACTACTCCGCAATATATTTTAATTACAAGTACGCCTAGTGGCGATGCTACCGGAGGAACACAAGGAAGTACAGTTTGGTTAGATGAGTTTTCAGTTATTTACAACCCTACACTGGCACTTTCGGGCAGCAAAAACTATGGTACATTTTATGTTTCTGCTTCGGTGGGTGCATCGGTAAGTGTTCCATATACAGCTTCAGGCTCATACAATGCTGGCAATACTTTTACAGCACAGTTGAGCAATGCTGCAGGCAGTTTTGCTTCGCCTGTAAGTTTGGGCACTTTGGCAGGTGTGGCTTCGGGAACCATAAACGGCACTATTCCTGCAGGTACAGCAGCCGGAAGTGGCTATAAAATTCGGGTGGTTTCAAGTAGTCCGGCAGTGAAATCAGATACAGGCACCGCCACCATTGTGTTGGTTGCAACTTCGGTAGCGCCAAGCACAGTACAAACAATTGCGGTGACTGCCAATGGTAATCAACTTTCGGTTACGGAAACCGCAGGAGCTGCTTCGCGCGAGTGGAAGTACACTACTACTTCCGGTAGCAATTATCAATCGTTTGCAGTGGCAAGTACTGCTACGCAGCATACTCCTAATTTTGCTTCGGCAGGAACCTATTACATAGTATGCGAAACTACCTATCCGGGTGGTACTGTAGTGCGCAGCAATGAAGTGCAAGTGAACGTAGTGAGCAACAGTATAGCTCCGGCTTCGCCTCAAAGTTTATTAACCAATGCTGCTGGAAATGTATTAACCGTTACCGAATCGGCCGCTGCCACTTCGCGCGAGTGGAAATATACTACTACTTCCGGCAGTAACTATCAATCGTTTGGAACTGCCCAAACAGGAACTACTTATACTCCGCAATTTGCCTCTTCAGGTAATTATTATGTGGTGTGCCAAAGCGTGATAAGCGGAGTTACCGTTACTAGTAACGAAGTTCAAATTTCGGTGAATAGTGTTACGTTGGCTATTACATCTGTGAGTGGTTTTCCAATAGATTTTAGCCCTAACGCCCCCAATAAAAATGTAGCAGTTGTTTATACCGTTACAGGAGGCAGTTTTAATTCAGGCAATGTGTTTACCGCAGAGTTGAGCGATGCTAATGGAAGTTTCAACAATCCTGTAACCATTGGAAGTGTTACTGCTACCACAGGAGGTACTATCAATGCAGTTGTTGCTAATACTACACCAAGCGGGCTTCAATACCGCATACGCGTAGTGGGCAGCAATCCTGCGGTTTTCGGAAACGATAATGGTACCGATTTGCAAATTGATCAGTTTGCAAACTCTGTATCTTCTGCGGCTAAGCAAACTATACAGTACAATACAAGTGGAAACTTATTGGCTGTAACCGAATCGCAGAATGCAACTTCGCGTAAGTGGAAATTTGGTAACACTGCTTCGGGGCCATTTCAATCATTTACACCAGCAGTAACTGGCGCAAGCTATATGCCTAATTTTGCTTTGCCGGGAACTTATTTTGTGGTATGTACATCGTTTAACCAATATGGCGATTCTGTTACATCAAATGCGGTGGAAATAGAAGTAACCAATGGTTCGCAACTGGTTACTACTGCTGTGAACAATGCACCGTTTTATGTTTCGCCTAAGGCTACTGCAAGTGGAACGGTTACTTTTACTTCCGATATTATTTTTGGGCAAAACAATGAGTTTACGGCAGAGCTTTCAGATGCTGCCGGTAGTTTTGCTAATGCGGTGGCAGTAGGTACTTTAAGCGGAACCACTGTAGCACCTATTGCAATTACAATTCCTAACAACACAACAGGTGGAAACGGCTACAAAATTCGTGTGGTTTCGAGTAATCCTGTGGCAACCGGAACACCCGGTACTGCATTTGCCGTTATTCCTTTTGAGGTAACAATAACGCCCAGCGATACGCAACATGCAGTAGTGAATGTTGCTGCGCCTACACTTACAGCCAATGAAACACACACTGCCGTTTCGCGTGAGTGGTTGGTGTCTTTCATCGGAGGTTCTTTCTATAATTCTTTTAGTCCTAAAGAAACCGGAGCAACTGTAAACCCGGTGTTTTTGGGAGCGGGAACTGCTTATGTGATTTGCCGTTCGGTTAATGCGAGCAACGATACTGTTCAGTCTGCCGAAGTGGTTTATTTGGTAGAAGAGCCTAATGCTATTCACGATGCTTTGATGGTAAAAATGAGCGCTTGGTTCAATACTGAAAACTTAAATGTAGATTGGAGTGGTATAGAAGATGCTTCGCTAAAATTATTCAATACGGCAGGAGCCGAAGTATTACATATTGCCAACATTACTGCTGGTTTAAATAAGGTTGAATGCGCCTCGTTACCTCAAGGCATATATGTGTTGCAGGTAATTTCTATGGGCAAAACCCGTCAGGTAAAATTGCTAAAGAACTAAGTTCGTTTCATCCATTGGAACTTGGTATGCTTATCCCGAAGTGCCGTTACAGGTTGCTTCGGGATTTTTTTTGAGGAGTGGTTTACACTTAAAAACTTTGGAATTCAAATTGAAAAATGTTGCAATACTTTTTTTTGAAAACAATTGTAGCCGATTAACTTCACCTGATATTCTTTAGAAAATGAAACACATATCATTTGTATTATTACTGAGTTTGTTTGGGTTGGGCGCTTGTAAAAAAGATAAATTTAATCCTGCCGATTCGCCCATTAAAACAGCGCAAACAACTCCTTGGCCCGAATGGATTTTTAAGCATTGGGTTTGGGAAGATGAAGGTACGCAACAAAGCGCCCAACAGTTGGTAGATGATTACTTGGCAAATGATATTCCGGTAGGTGCAATTATAGTTGATAGTCCGTGGGAAACAGGCTATAATACTTTTTCGTGGGACAAAACATTGTATCCCGATCCCAAAGGAATGGTGGATTATTTTCACTCTAAAGGGGTGCGTATGTTTCTTTGGATTACCGGTGTAATAAATGTAGATGCACAACCTATGTATAGCGAGGCTGCTGCAAAAGGCTATTTCTTAACTAAAAGTGCGGCAGACACCACACCATTTGTTGCCAGTTGGTGGAAAGGAAATGGAAGCCCCATAGATTTTTACAATCCGGAGGCTGTAAATTGGTGGAAAGGAAAAGTGGATTCAATATTGGCAATTGGTATTGATGGTTGGAAAGTAGATGGCTCTGATTTTAATATGCTATTTGGCAAGAATCCCTATTCGCGCGGGTTGGGCGCTGTTCCGAGCAGGATAGATTATTCACGGAAGTATTACAATTTCTTTCACGATTATACCCGAGAGCGTTTAGGTATAGACAGGGTAAATACCACACGGCCTGTAGATACTTATCTAGGCTTGCAGGGTGTACAACTTTCTAATGCCGAAAATTTTTCTTTCAGCGATAAGGCAAATTGCTGGGCAGGTTGGGTTGGCGATCAAGACCCAGATTACAATGGCTTAAAAGTAGCATTGGATAATATGTATTTAAGCGCAGGCTATGGTTATTTATCGTTTGGCTCCGATATTGGCGGCTACCGCTCCGATGGTTCTTTGCCGCTCGGAAGAACAGAGGATATTTTTATTAGATGGGCACAGTTTGGTGCATTTTGCTCTATTATGGAAAATGGTGGAGGTGGAGAGCACCGCCCGTGGAAGTTTAGTGCTACTGCATTAAATGTATATAGAAAATTTGCTAAGCTACACCATGCTATGATTCCTTATTTGCAAAGCACTGCTGATAGTGCATGGCGTTACAAAAAATCTATGTACACGTTTTTAGATAGAACTACTTACCGCTATCAATTAGGGAAAGATGTGTTTGTGCAGCCAATTATGCAGGTTCCGGCAAATAATGTTACAATTCAGTTGCCGCCAGACGGTCGTTGGGTTTATTTGTTCGACAATACAAAAGTATATGATGGCGGTACTTCGGTAGCGCTAACTTTTCCTTACGAGGAGTTTCCTGTTTTTGTGCGCGAAGGAACAGCCGTTTTGGAATTGTTGAAGAAGGAATTGTAGCAGATTTACTGCGGATTCAATAGCAGTTGTAGGCGTCTTTCAAAGTCTTTAAAATCTTTTTGGTGGCTCCACAGCGCTTCGCTTATGGCAGCTAAACGCGGCATTATTTGATGCAAAAGTTGCTGCTCGGTAGCAATGTGTTCTGTCCATACGGCAGCTTCGCCACCAATAATAAACTGCCTTGCCTGTGGTGAAAGATGTTTGCTGTATGGCGTAAAACAATAAGTTTTTTTAAGCGGAGTGTACACCATCCATTTACCATTCTTTTTATCTTGAATGTTTTGCGGATAATCGAAATAGCAATATAAACGCGGTGCCATAATTGCTTGCTTTCCCAACTTGGTAGCTTTATTTCCTGCGGCTTTGCTCTTCCAACTCATAACTACTACACTATCGGAAACATAACCACGCATTACTTCGCCCCATGCTATTATTCTTTTCCCTTTTTGAGTAAGGTGTTTTTCAATTTCTTGAATTATGTAAGCATGTACTGCGGTGTAATTTTTCAGTTTTTTTTCTTGCATAAGTTGCTGCACGAATAGACTCTGCTGCCATTGGGTTTTAGGAACCTCATCGCCACCGATATGAATAAATTTAGATGGGAAAATTTCACATACTTCGTTTAATACATTCTTGAAAAATTGAAGCGTAGAATCGGTTGGGCAAAGTATATCGTTTTTTATGCCCCAAGTATTTGGAACTTCAATAGCGTTTCGATGGCAACTTAAAAATGGATATGCTGCGATTGCTGCAGAGGCGTGCCCGGGCATTTCAATTTCCGGTATAATTTCTACACCGTTTAGCGTAGCGTAGGATACAATTTCTCTAAGATCATCTTGTGTAAAAAAGCCACCGTAGTTGCTGCCATCTTTCTCTTTTCGCCAAGCACCAATTTGGGTAAGGAGCGGGTATTGTTTTATTTCAATACGCCAACCTTGGTCATCGGTTAAATGGAGGTGCAGCGTATTCATCTTTAAAGAAGCCAACAAGGCAATGTATTGCTTCACAATTGTTTTGTTGAAGAAATGGCGACTTACATCCAAGTGCATGGCGCGGTATGGGAAAAGTGGCTTGTCTATTACTTCGCAGCCGATAAAGGTGTTGTTTTTTGAATTGAAATTTTGCAGCAATGTGTGTAGCGCATACAGTTGAGCGGCTTTACAGGAGGCTGAAATAAAAACGGTATCTGCTGTAACTTTAAGCCAATAGCTCTGGCTGTTTGAATCGGTGGATTGCAGGGAGAAGAGAATTACTCTTTTAGTGTTTTCGCCACGCGGTAGTATGTGCGTAATAGCTTCTATTTTTTGTTGGATAAAAAAACTCTCATCATAGCCTACAATGCTTACTTGTTCATTAAGTAAAAATGATGTGTTGTTTTCTTTGTACGAAAGTGGCGCAGGAATAATGGCGTGTTGGGTTTTTGCAACTTTTGCAAAGAATACAAGAACAGAGAGCCATGCCAAAATGCGCATAAGCAGTGGATTAGCGGATACGTTCTAATTGAATTACACTAGATGGGGCAATTTTTATAGGTACCATTTCTTCTTCCATATTGGTAACATCTAACCCAAAATCTTCGGCAGTGCTTAGCGAAATAGATTTAATGAAGCGATAGCTTCTTACAATAAATTGCTCGTAAGGCGAAAGATTGTCATCGCTGGCTACATGTGAGTTGAGTAGTATAAATTTAAAATCGGCCGGGAAGCCGTATTTACGTAAACTCGGATAGTGGCTAACGGCATCTACTTCACCGCTTTTTACCATGTCTTCTACAATTTTAGAAAACATAAGATTAACCTTATGCTCTATTTTAAAGCCAAATTTAAGCCCAATAAAAAAGCAGCGTTTGGGAATAAGTGTATCTACAAAATAGGTAACGCCATAAGGCTCATTGGTAATATCAACATGCACAAACCAATAAGTATCGGCACGTTTAGGACGCTTTCTAAAAATGGAATAAATAATGTTTGAATCTATATGGCTCTTGTCGTTGGCCATAGCCATATATACCAAGTTATTGGCCTCTTTAGGTAAACTATCGTCTTGCATTAAATCTTTTAGCATTGGGATGTAGTTTTTTATTTCTACAAACTCCGTATGTTTTTTACGCAGTAAGCGTGCTTGGTACAATACCCACATTACCAAAAAGAGTGCAGCGGCAATCATTACGGCAAACCAGCCTCCGTGGTAAAATTTAATAAGATTAGAAGTGAAGAAGGCTCCTTCTAACGGTAAGAAAATTAAAGGAATTCCAACTACCAACCACAATGCTCTGCGTTGAACACGCATAAGGTAGGTAAGCAATATGGTAGTCATAAGCATGTCAATGGTAATTGCAAGTCCGTAGGCGGCTTCCATGTTGGAAGACTCTCGGAATAACAGCACTACTACAATACAGCCGGCAAGCAAAAACCAGTTCATAAAAGGCAAATACATTTGCCCTTGGTGCGTGGTAGGATAAAGTACTTTTAAATTAGGCCATAGTTTTAGCTTCATAGCTTCATTTACCAACGAGAAAGTGCCCGAAATTAAAGCCTGGCTGGCTGTAATGGTGGCAAGTGTGGTAATGGTAATTCCAATAGGAATAAACCATTTGGGCATGAGGGCATAAAATGGGCTTGAGCCGCTATACATACTTCCTTCTTGCGTAATTAAAATAAGTGCGCCTTGCCCAAAATAGCATAGCAGCAAACAGGTAAGCACAAAGCCCCACGAAACTCTTATGTTTTGTTTACCACAATGACCCAAATCGCTGTAGAGCGCTTCGCCTCCGGTAGTACATAAAAACACGGCTCCCAAAAACCAAAAACCTCCAGGATAATGCGTAAGTAAATTAATGGCATAATATGGGTTGAGTGCTTCTATAATTTGCGGATACTTTACAATTTGAATGATGCCGAGTATGCCAATCATACTAAACCAAATAAGCATTACCGGTCCAAAAATGCCACCCACTACTTTAGTGCCGAATTGCTGAAAAACAAAAAGCCCAATAAGTATAATAATAACAATAGGAACGGTTGGAATATCGGGATTAATTAAGCGCAAGCCCTCAATTGCCGAAGAAATAGTGATAGGCGGTGTAATAAAACCATCGGCAATCATGGTGGCACAGCCAATTATAGCAGGAATAATAGTCCATTTTACTTTGTATCTGCGCACCAATGCATATAGCGCAAAAATGCCACCTTCGCCTTTGTTGTCGGCATTTAGTGCTAACCAAACATACTTTACAGTAGTAAGCAGTATGAGCGTCCATACAACACAACTCATGCTCCCCAATACTAATTCTTTGGTAATTTGATGTCCGCTGTAAATAGCGTTGAGTACGTAAATGGGCGAAGTGCCAATGTCGCCAAAAATAATCCCTAAAGTAATTAGAACTCCTGCTGCTGAAAGGGCGTGGTGCCTATTGTCAGATGACATGTATGTATTTTTATTGTTTAGCTGCAACTATGTAAATACAAATGTATATTCTACAATGAATATGTATGTCGGAAAGACTTAAAAAATCTATCCACAGTTTGTTTAGTAATACAATTTGTAGGTGTAAGTAAATAGTGCGGGGGTGCTAAGTCAAGCAATTACAGTTGTTTTTTTATGAAAAATTGAAAGTATTGAGCATGTATTTTTTATTTCCAATTAGCTTGTTTACGTTTGGCATCTATGCTCTCTATTGCTCAAATTGTTGCCGTTACAAAGGCAAAAGTCCTCCAACAAGGTGCTTCTGAAACTGAAATAAAATATTTAATAACCGATAGCCGTAAAATAGTTTCGGCACAAGATTCATTATTTTTTGCCATTGCGGGAACACGCTTAGATGGACACGAATACATATCGGAGCTGTATGCAAAAGGCGTGAGGGTATTTGTGGTAAGCAAAAAAGTAGAAGTAGAACCGTTTGAGCAAGCGCATTTTTTGCAAGTAAAAGACGTGGTGGAAGCATTGCAAAAAATAGCAGCTTACCATCGGTTAAAGTTCGAGTATCCGGTAGTTGGCATTACAGGCAGTAATGGAAAAACCATTGTAAAGGAATGGCTCTATCAATTACTGCACCCCAATTTTAATATAGTGCGCAGCCCCAAGAGTTTCAATTCTCAAATTGGCGTTCCGCTTTCGCTCTGGCAAATGAGTAACAGCCACAATTTGGCACTTATAGAAGCGGGTATTTCGGAGCCGGGCGAAATGGATAAACTCGAAAAAATAATAAAGCCCAACATTGGCGTATTTACCAATATTGGCGATGCTCACAGCGAAGGATTTTTAAATAAAAGGCATAAAACAAAAGAGAAGTTAAAGTTGTTTATGCACAGCAATGTTTTGGTGTATTGTAAAGACCATGCCGAAGTAAATGCTGCTATTGCCGAAGTGAATGCGTTAAACAATGGCATCAAAACTTTTTCGTGGAGCATACATTCCGATGCCGATTTAAAAGTTACCAGTGTATTGCATGCCAAGCATTCCACCTTTATTTCGTGCTATTACAACAAACGCAATTTCGATTTTGAAATTCCTTTTTCCGATAAAGCATCTGTGGAAAATGCACTGCACTGCGCTGCCGTAATGCTGTTGCTCGAAGTAGATATGGATGCCATTGCAGAGCGCATGAAGAAACTCACGCGTATTTCTATGCGCTTGGAAATGAAGGAAGGAATCAACAACTGCCAAATAGTAAACGATAGCTACAATTCAGATATTGGCTCTTTAAAAATTGCAGTAGATTTTTTGAATCAGCAAACACAGCAACCCAAGCACACACTTATTCTTTCCGATATTTTGCAAAGTGGCGAAGGTGAGTTTGAACTTTATGAGCAAGTAGCCAAGCTTATTTCAGAATCAAAAATTACCAGATTTATTGGTGTAGGTACAGCGCTTACAAGGCAGCGGAAATTGTTTGAAAAAAATCCTGAAGTGCAGACGGCATTTTATGCCAATACAGAAATGTTTTTGAAGTCCTTCGATATGTCTCTTTTTCAACACGAAATAATTCTATTAAAGGCCGCCCGAAAATTTCGCTTTGAGGTAATATCGAAACTGCTTGAAAAGAAGGCACACGAAACAGTACTTGAAATTAACCTGAATGCACTCTCGCATAATTTAAAAGCCTACCAAAGTGTATTGAAGAAAGGTACAAAGGTAATGTGCATGGTAAAAGCTTTTGCCTATGGCAGTGGTAGCTACGAAGTTGCCAATGTGCTGCAATTTAGCAGGGTAGATTATTTGGCTGTGGCATATACCGATGAGGGAATTGAGTTGCGTAGAAATGGCATTACACTTCCCATGATGGTAATGAATCCCGAGCAGCGAAGTTTTGAATCTATGATGCTGCACAAGCTTGAGCCGGATTTGTATAACCATCGAATTTTCGATACATTTTTAGAAACGTTGGAACTGGTTCAATCTAAGAGTAGCGAGCCTTTTCCTGTGCACATTGAGTTAGAAACAGGTATGAATCGGTTGGGTTTTAATGAAGATGAAATTGAATTGCTGCTCCACAAACTGAGTACACAAAAGCAGTTGAGAGTGGCTTCAATATTTTCGCACTTAGCTGCTAGCGAAAACCCGGATGAAGATGCGTTTACAAAGCAGCAAATAGAGCGCTTTAAAAAGAATGCGGGAAGAATAGTTGCAGCACTTCCATATAAGCCATTGCTGCATATTTTGAATTCGAGTGGCATAAGCCGCCACACTGCAGCACAGTTTGATATGGTGCGCTTGGGAATTGGCTTGTATGGTGTTGATGAAAATGCTACAATGCAAAAAAAGCTAATGCCTGTAAGTACACTAAAAACAACTATTTCACAAATAAAGCATTTAAAGAAAGGAGAATCTGTTGGCTATGGAAGAACAGAAAAGGCAACACAAGATATAACTATTGCTACTGTTGCCATTGGTTATGCCGATGGATTGAGCCGCAAATTGGGAAATGGCAACTACGCCATGTTGGTGAGTGGGAAACTAGCACCCGTAATTGGAAGGATTTGTATGGATATGGCTATGTTGAATATTACAGATATTCCGGAGGCACAGGAAGGCGATGAAGTAATTGTGTTTGGCGCTGCACTCCCTGTTCAGCAGATGGCAGCAGCTGCACAAACTATTCCGTACGAGATTTTTACCGGTATATCACAGCGCGTAAAACGCGTGTATTTTCAAGAGTAGTTTTATTGGTTAGTTAGTTTTTTTACGTTTGTATCTATTCACTTTTTCGCATGGCAAAACAACATACTGCAAAACCTACTGCACATAAAACTATTTTTCAACCACTGGAATCGTTTCTGCCGGAGGCATTAGGTAAAAAAATATTCTTGGGTTTGGCACTTGCATTGGGTATTACAATGTGGTGGGTAAGTAAAGATTATGGTATTACGGGCGATGAAAATTACCACCGCGTTTACGGACACCATGTAATGGATTTTTACCTTACACTGGGTAAAGATACTACTGCTACTACGCAATATGGCGCTATTGATTCTCTTATGCGTTTGTATGGTGGATTTTACGATGGTACGGCTTCTGTATTGGCAACTAAGGTTTTTAAAGACAGTGATGAATGGCGTGTTCGCCACGGTTGGAACTCAATTTTAGGTTGGCTGGCAATGGTTTTTACGGGCTTGGTAGTGGTGGAAATTGCAGGCTGGCAAGCCGGTATAATAGCGCTTGTGTTTATGGCTTGTTCGCCACGGTTTTTAGGCGAAAGCATGAATAATCCAAAAGATATTCCGCTGGCAATGGGTTATGTGTTGGCATACTTTTTCATGATTAAGTTTTGGAAAAATATACAAAGCCCCAATTGGAAACTGGCGGTGGGCTTAGGTTTAAGTATTGGCGTGGCAATGGGGATAAGAATAGGCGGTTTGTTGCTTATTCCTTATTTTTTACTCTTTTATGGATTGTACTTTTTACAATTTCATAAGTTGAGCGAGTTGTTTTCTGCCGAAGGCTTTAAGCGCATTGTGATGCCGAGTTTTAAATGGGTGCTATTGGCCGTGCCGTTGGCGTATTTCAGCTCCTTGTTGTTTTGGCCGTTTGGTTTAGTAAAACCTTTTGCCAATCCGCTATTCACTTTAGAGTATATGAGTAAGTTTCCTGTAAACATTCGCATATTGTTTGAAGGGAAATATATGGGCAGTACCGAAGTACCTTGGTATTATATTCCTAAATGGTTTTTAATAAGTACGCCAATTGTAATTTTATTGGCACTGTTGGCTTCATTGGCAGTTGTGAAGTACTACAAACAAGCAGGTAAGCAGTTGTTTATTGGGTTCTTGTTTTTTACACTGGTGTTTCCAATTGCTTATGTTATCTATAAAAAAAGTGCATTGTACGACACCATGCGCCACCTCTTTTTTGTGTATCCAAGTTTGGTGATGTTGGCTGCAATTGCAGTAGATTATTTCATAAATAAACTGCCTAAAGCAGGCAAATTTGTTGTAATTGGAGGCACTGCATTGTTATTGTTGTTGCCCATCAGGCATATAGTAGCAAACCATCCTAACCAGTATGTTTATTTTAATGAAATAGTTGGCGGCATGCAAGGTGCTTATGGCAATTATGAATTAGATTATTACATGAACTCCGTGAAGCAATGTGCAGATTGGATAAAAGCACAGAACTATAAGGGCACGGCAGAGAAAAAAACAACCATTTTTACGAATGCTGCAGATCCTACTTATCAGTATTTTATCAACGATACGCCAACGGTTGCAACCAATTATACGCGCTATGGCGAACGAATTGATAAGGATGCCGACTATTTTATTTTCTATAACAGGTTTATTGATAGAACAATTTTGCAAGCCAATGCTTTCCCTCCCGAGCAGAGTGCATTTGTGGTGAAGGTTGATGATTGCCCGATTGCATGTGTGGTAAAACATACCGATAGAAACGATTTCTTGGGTAGCAAGGCTTTACAACAAGGCGATATGAACGGAGCTATTTCCTTATTGGAAGGCTATGCTAAAAAGTACCAACGAAACGAAGCTGTATGGACAAATCTTGGATTGGCATATCTTAATGTAAGCCGATGGGACGATGCAATTCGTTCCTTGAATGCAGCCTTGCAGGTGTATCCTGATAATACCAATGCTGCTTATTATTTGGGCTTGGCATACTTCTATAAAGGCGATGCCACCACTGCTGCAAACGTGCTTACTAACTTGGTGAATACGCAACCATATTTTGCCGGAGCTTACCAAGTGCTGGCTGCTTGCTACGAAAAAATGGGCAATAAAAATCAAGCAGATTATTACATGAATATCTACCGCCAATTAGGTGGAAGATAGTAGTGCTTTACCAAACTAAACATTGTTGAAATGACTATTGATGAAGCACAGCAGCAAGTAGATAACTGGATAAAAACTGTAGGGGTTCGATACTTTAGTGAGCTAACCAATACCGCTATTTTAATGGAAGAAGTAGGTGAGCTTGCCCGAATAATGGCGCGAAAGTATGGTGAGCAGTCTTTTAAAGAAAGCGATAAAAACAGTGCGTTGGCCGATGAAATGGCAGATGTGTTGTGGGTACTCATTTGCCTTGCCAACCAAACAGGTGTAAACCTTACAGATGCTTTCCACAAAAATATGGAGAAGAAAACCAATCGCGATTCGGAGCGCCACAAAAACAACGAAAAGTTGAAAGGCTAAACGGAATACCGCACACGTATTGGCTATTGCTTTGCTATTGCAAGAATCAATTCAAACTCTTCTTTTTTTACAGGCTGCACACTCAGCCTGCTGCTCTTAAGCAGTGCCATTTCTGCCAAAGCCTTTGTTTGTTTTACGGTTTCAAGTGTTATCGGATTTTTAAAGGTTTCTTTATATAAAACATCCACTGCTACCCAAGCTATTTCTTCGGTAGTTGGGTCTTGGTACGCTTCTTTAACTACTTCTACTAAACCAACAACAGAAGGTGCCGTAACACTGTGGTAAAACAAACACAAGTCGCCCTTTTTCATCGCTCTTAAATTGTTGCGTGCTTGGTAATTGCGAACACCACTCCAAAAGGTTTGTTTGTCTTTTTTCATTTGGTCAATAGAGTAAGTGCCGGGTTCGGATTTTATGAGCCAATACGCCATGTTTGTTTATTTTAACTGAATGATGATGAATACTGTTTAGGTTTAAATACTATACTGTGTAATACTATTTATTTTGTGGTATTGTACAATACTACTTTAGTAATTCTAAAGTTTAAAGTGCAATTTCTAGTTGTTTGAAAATAGGGATTAACGACTTTCCCTTTTCGGTTAAAGAATATTCTACGTGCAATGGTTTTTGGTTTACAACAATCCTTTCTATTAAATCGGCTTCTTCCAATTCTTTTAATGCTACCGATAAAGATTGCTTGTTAGAATCTTTAATAGTTCTAAGCAAACTGTTGAAGCGCAAAGGCTGCTCTACCGCCAAGCGGAAAATTTCCGGTTTCCACTTACCCGAAAGCAATTTTAAAAGTCCTTGTGCAGGGCAGGTTTCGGCAGTTTCGTTTTGTTTTTTGGTGGTCATAAATTTCTGACTTATTGTATGTGAATTTTATATAGAGCAACTTTGCATAAAAGTAAGCATTAACAGACTTTCCAAAAAGTAAAGCAACTACTTGAATTGCCAAAAAATGAGAATAAGAATAGTACTTTTTGTAGCCATCATCATGCTTGGAAGTGTTTGTAGCCATGCTCAAAAAAAGAAGAAAATGGAAGGAAAAAACAATCCGCTTTTATGCAATCCGGTTGAAGGTGTTTGCGGAATACCCGACAGTGCAGCCAATACAAAAGTTGAAACTATACACTCAGAAAAGCCTGTGAAGATGGTATATTTTACAGACCCTATCTGCTCTTCGTGCTGGGCAATAGAGCCGCAATTGCGCAAGCTTAAATTAGAATATGGCAGCAGTATAGAAATTGAATACAGAATGGGTGGCTTGCTGCCCGATTGGAGCTACAACAGCGGAGGAATAAGTAAACCAAGCGATGTGGCACACCATTGGGACGAAGTAAGTACATATTACGATATGCCTATTGATGGCGATGTGTGGTTAGAAGATCCTTTACATTCTTCTTATCCGCCATCTATTGCGTTTAAGGCCGCACAAATGCAAGACAATGCCAAGGCGGTTTTATTCCTTCGAGCAATAAGAGAAATGCTTTTTCTGCAAAAGAAAAATATAACCAGATGGGAACACATAGAAAGTGCAGCCCTGCAAGTTGGTTTAAATGCAGCTCAGCTTAAAACCGATTTTGAAGGCAAAGCAACAACACTTTTTAAGGAGGATTTAGATATGGCCAGGCAGTTTGGAGTAAGAGGTTTTCCCACTATTTTCTTTACCAATAATGCAGGTCTTAAAGAGATGGTGTATGGATCAAAACCTTATACATTCTATGAATCAGCAGTGCAGAAATTAAATCCATCGGCATCTAAAACAGCATACGATAAAAATTGGGAATCGCTTTTTTTAAAGTATCATTCTCTTACTGCAAAAGAATACTCGGAACTCTCCGGCACTGCCCGCAAAGAAAGCGAAGCATTCCTAAATGAACTTGTTGAAAAAGGGAAGTTAGAAAAGCGAACCACCAAGAATGGTGCTATGTGGAAATATAAGAGCACTCGCTAGTAATGTTTTGTATTTGTAGTGCTTGCCATTGAAGATGTACTGCGCGTTCAGGTGGTAAATGCTACATTTGCATGACGTATATTTCCCCAAAAACAACTATGAACATTTTAAATTCAATCGATGATTACAGTAAGCGATTTGGCGCTGTTTTTACACCGATGGTATGGGCAAAGAAAATAGTTGAAAAACATTTTTTTGAAGCTTGGCTGCAAGGGGCAACTATACTCGATCCCACAGCAGGAGAGGGCGTTTTTATTGAAGCATTCCTTTTGCTTGCACGCGAAAAAGGCATTGAACTTTCTCAGGAAAAACTTACAAGACTTTTTGGTGTAGAGTTGAATCCGGATTTTGTACAACGTTTTTTTAATCGTATAGAAACTACCTATTCAATACAATTTCCTCAAGCGAATTATAGGCATGGAGATATTCTTTTTCAGCAAGAGGATATTAAAGCCGATTTCTTGGTGGGTAATCCTCCTTGGGTAAATTTTGCCGACTTGAATGATGCATACAAAGAAACCATTAAACACCTTTTTATTGAATATAGGCTTGTAGCCAATTCAAGAGATCTCCTACTTGGTAATGCACGAACAGATATTGCAACTTTAATACTCATGAAGGTGTTGCATGGAAACTTAAAAGAGAGCGGCAAGGCTGTTTTCTTTTTGCCACTCTCTATCTTTCAAAACGATGGCGCCAATAGTGGATTCAGGCATTACAAGGTAAAAGGCGTAGATTTTTGTGTGGATGCTATCATGGATTTTAATGGCACGCCTATATTTGAAAACATACTTGGGAGGTACGGAGTTGCACAATTCAGCAGAAACAGTTTACAAACCTTTCCCATAAAATACCATGTGCTGGAAAATGGAAAGTGGCATCTGCATCAGGCAAAGCCTCTTTTTAATTCAACCGATCCACTTACTGTGTTTGATAATAAAGAAACAGAGAAACGGCTTACCGGGTTCCAAAAAATAATACTGGAAAAACAATTTCAACCGCGTCAAGGTGTAAATACATGTGGCGCAAACGATATTTTCTTTTTTACTCATTTTAAAACCATTGGGCAAAATAAAGTAGAGCTACAAAGCAAGTTGGGTGAAGTGGTTACGGTTAGTGCAAAGTATGTTTTTCCGCTTGCTGTAGCCTCCACTCTTTTACAAAAAAATCCACAGCCGGAAAAGGTGATTCTTATTCCGCATCAAGAAAATGGTAAGCCAATAGATTGGGAAGAATTGCAGCGCGATGAAGGTCTTTGCTCATATTTATTAAGGCACAAAAGT
The DNA here is from genome assembly GCA_019638515.1 of Chitinophagales bacterium. NCBI lineage: Bacteria > Pseudomonadati > Bacteroidota > Chitinophagia > Chitinophagales > Chitinophagales bacterium. The sequence continues at coordinate 670,515 of JAHBTS010000001.1, forward strand.
CATCTTGAAAACAGAAAGGGTGTACTCATCAACACATGGATTAAGAAGGGTTTTTGGTGGGCATTGCTTGGTATTGGCGAATATAGTTTTGCACCGTACAAAGTAATGTGGAAAGCCTTTGGCGATAATGTTTTCAGTCCCCAAATTTTATATCCTAATAGCGATTTAGGCGCCTGGCAAGGCAACCAATCGCTCAATGCTTTTATTGGTACTTCCACACTCGCTAAAGCAAAAGAAATTCATACCAAGCTAAGCAATCCGCTTATTCAAGATTATTTAGCATCGCTCCGTATGCAGGGAACATGCAATTGGGCGCAGCCCGGGCGAATGAAAAAAATGATGGAATTTGTGTAGCAATATTATTATTGCCTTATACAGCCAGTTTGCTTTTCTTTTTGCCGTATAGAAAATAAACTACCAATCCGGCAACCAGCCAAATTAAAAAGCGTTCCCAATTGCTGGTGCCGCTTTCGCATAATAAATAACTGCAACTCAGTAAGCCCAACGATGGAATAAGCGAAAGGTTTTTTAAGAAAGCCAATACCGCTACTATGAACCATAGCAGTGCAAACACAACGTAAGGAATAATATGGCGTATGCCTGCCCAGGTAGAAAAATCTGTTGCCATAAAACTTTGGCTGTAATACATCCACCACACAGCAGCACCAACTATAAATAAAATTGGTAGTATGTATTTTCCGTTGATATACGGCACTTTAAAACTCGACTTAGGGCGGTTGGGCATCAGTTGTAATTTCAATATGCCGCCACTCACAATTACAAAAGCAAAGAGTGTGCCCACGCTGGTTAAATCAATTACCACATTCATGTTTAAGAACAAGGCAGGGATGGCCACCACCACACCGGTGAGTAAAGTGCTAAAAGATGGTGTTTGGTATTTTGGATGAATCTTTGAAAATACCTTTGGCAGCAATCCATCGCGGCTCATGCTCAACCAAATTCTTGGTTGCCCAACTTGGAAAACCAACATTACACTAGCCGTAGCAATAACAGCACTTACTGCAATAATACCGGCCAGCCAACTCATGTTTATTTTTTGAAAAACAAACGCAAGTGGATCGCCTACATCTAATTGCGTATAGTTTACCATGCCCGTGAGTACCAATGCTATAGCAACATAAATAACGGTACAAATAATGAGAGAATAAATCATGCTGCGCGGCAAATCGCGTTGTGGGTTTTTAGCTTCTTCGGCAGTGGTAGAAATAGCGTCAAATCCAATGTAGGCAAAGAATACAGCCGCAGTGCCACGTAGTACTCCGGCAATGCCGTTGGGTAAAAATGGCGACCAGTTTTCGGGCTTTACATAAAAGGCGCCTACCACTATCACAATAAAGATTACAGCAAGTTTCAAAGCTACCATTGCATTGGCGCTATTGCGCGACTCCTGTATGCCTATGTAAGTGATATAAGTAATAAGAACCACAATAAAAAAAGCCGGTAAATCGCAAATAATTTTAATGCCCAATAGGGTAGGAGCATTTGTCCATGCCGCAATTGCTTCGGGCGAAAGCATGGCTTGTGCCGTCCAAAAATCCATAGTTAAGTAAGCGGGAATTGTAAAGCCCAAACCTGCCAAGAGTGTTGTAAAGTAATCGCTCCACGAAATAGCAACAGCAATGTTGCCAATGGCGTATTCCATGAGTAAATCCCAGCCTATTATCCACGCAACAATTTCGCCAAAAGCCACGTAGGCGTAGGTGTATGCACTACCGCTAACGGGAACCATGCTGGCAAACTCGGCATAGCAGAGTGCCGAAAAGCCGCAGGCTATGGCTACAAAAATAAATAAGAATACAATGCCGGGACCTCCATCGAAACTTGCTTTCCCAATAGTAGAAAATATACCTGCACCCACTATGGCAGCTATACCCAATGCAGTAAGGTCGCGTACGCTAAGCGTACGTTTTAAGCTTGAATTGCTGTGTGCGGCATCGCTATTGCCTAAAGCAACATCTGCCAATACTTTTTCAACCGATTTTTTTCTGAATAAGTAACTCATGTGGCGGTGAAAAAAATAAAATTATATGGAAGTGTGTGCAAGGATTATAGATATTGGAAAGATAGAGCAGTTCATGGTATTGTACCGGCATGGCTTTAGATTAGAAAGAAAGGTTTTTCGATATAGAAACTTTCTTATTTTCAAACCGTGGAAGGCAAAGTAATTATTTACATCATCATTGGAATTGGCTATTTCATTTATACTTCTATTAAGAAGGCAAATGAAAAAGCTCCTACCAAAACGGCACAGCCTACGGCTGCACCCAAAAAGGCACGCACTACTTTTGATGAAGCAATGGAGCAGGTGAAACGTGAGTTGCAAACTACTCAACCCCAACCTGCTAAGCCAAGGCAGCCTAAACCTGTAGCAAAACCTAAAAGAGAAATACTGCTAAGAGAAAATATACCTGCTGCCTTTGAAGAGGGAAGTGCCACCGAGCCGCTTTATGAGCGCCAGCTTACTGCAGAAGAAATTTTGCACAACGAACGAATGAGGGCTGCTACCTCGGTAAGTTTGGAAAGCCCGGTAGATGAAGGTAGCGGCTATCAATTAAATGTGCGCGAAGCATTTATAGGTTCTATTATATTTGAGCGCAAATTTTAGCAAGTTGTTAAACCATTTCCGATTATTTCATTCAACCATTTCTATGAAGAAGATTTCTATTCTAATATTCTTTGCAGTAGCCTCTTTTGCTGCTAGTGCGCAAGTGTTTAGTTTCCAATGTACCAGTGCCGAAAGTTATCCGGAGTTTCCGGGTGGCGATAAATCTTTAGTGTATTATTTGCGCGATACGCTGCAAAATTCATTAAGCAGAAAAGGATTAACTGCCGGAGGAGTTATGGAGGTTCATGCCGCAATTTTAGAAACAGGGAAAGTAGGTAATGTGCATTTACATGGAAGCATCAATCCACAGGTAGATGCGGAGGTGGTGCAGTTGATAACCAATATGCCACGTTGGGCACCTGCCATACACGCAGGAAAACCAGTAGCGTGCAATGTTTCTTTCAATATTGATGTTTCGGGTAATCAACGCATGGACGCCAAAAAACTCATGGGTGTGGAGGTGCAGGTAACGCCCGAGAATAAAGGAGAGGGCTCTCCTCAGGCGCTTTCGCGCTTGGCAGGTGTAATGCAAGATTATTTACTGCAGCGCTTGCCTGCGCAAATTAGCGATGCTTCGTTTAATGGCGTGGTAGAAATTAGGTTTGGTATGTATCCAGATGGTTGGGTGGGCAGAGTAAAGGCACTAAAAGGTGGTAACACTAAGTTAGAAGAAGCGGTTGCTGCTGCTATTTATTCTTTCAACTCAGAATTGGCTGAAAACAAAATCAACTTTAAGGATGAGTTGATGAAAACATTTGTTGCCAAGGTAAGCAGTACTAAGTAAAACCTACTAAAGGTTATTGGTTTGCAAATGAAGTTAGCCATGCGTTTTCTTCATTAGTCATGGCTTTTTTTTCTGCTTTAGTTTTATCTTTTAATCCGGCTAAATGAATTACTCCGTGGAAAAGAACGCGGTAAAACTCATCGTCAAAACTTTGGTGATGTTTTTTTGCATTGTCCCATACGCGGTGCAGGCTAATGTATATTTCTGCCACTGTTTTGCGCGGGGTTTCTTCTAAAGGGAAGGTAATAATATCGGTATAGTAATCGTGTTGAAGGAATTGCTTGTTTATTTCGAGCAAATAATCATCGCTGCACAGCACTACCGATAACGAAATTTTTTTATTGGTTTTGAGTAAGAATTGCTCCTGTATGAACTGCTTGAGCAGTAACTTGTTTTTTATGGAAAATGCTACATCGGCAGTATGAAAAGATACAGGCACCGTTTATACTTTAAACTGCATTTCGCAAGTGGCGCCATTATCGGAAAAGATAACCATATCGGCCAGTTGCATAATTAAGAACACGCCTCTTCCGCTTGTTTTTTCAAGGTTTTCGGGGCTGGTTGGGTCGGGTAGGTTGTTGTAGTCAAAACCCGGACCTTCGTCTTTTATGGTAAACGAAACAATGCTGTGTTTATCATCGTGCTCGGCAGCAATAGCTACCTTTTTTGAGGCATCGTTTTTATTGCCGTGTAAAATGGCATTGTTGGCAGCTTCGGTAAGGCACACCAAAATATTTCCATACGCGTCATCGCCAAAGTTATAGGCAGCACGCAATTCTTCTACAAAGTTTTCTACTAATGCTATATTCTGAATGTCTGATGCGAATTCTAATTTCTTTACCATGCTTATCGGTATTATTCGGAATTGTTTATGCTTTGTTGCACAATGCTAATATAAATTACAAGTTGAAATGGCAAAATTTTGTTTGCTAACATATTTTTGAAAGACGTTCACCGGACTTGAATTGGAAGTGTAATTCGATTTTGTTTAGTGCCGGAAGGTGCTGTTCCATTGGCCGCTCACCATTCTGTTTTTACCGAAAAAATCGGTTTTTATTTCAGTGGATTCAAATCCGGTATTTTCCATCAGCAGTTTTACCGCTTCGGCATGTTGGTAGTGGGTTTCAAAAAAAAGTTTGCCATTTTTTTGCAGCATGCCTGCGGCACATTTTGCAATAATTTGTTCATAGAAAATGAGTGCTTGTGCATTGGGTGTAAACAAGGCGCTGTGGGGTTCAAAATTCACCACATTTTTTGCCATTTGGTGTTGTTCATTTTCGGGAATATAGGGTGGGTTGCTAACTATTACATCAAAATTTAGCGGAGGTGTGCTGCTGCTTAAAATATCCAATTGAAAGAAGGTGATTTCTGTATGCTGAATATGTGCATTTTGGGTTGCTATTTCCAATGCGGCATTGCTTATGTCGCAGGCAAAAACAGAGGCTGTGGGTAATAGTTTTTTTAAGCCAATGGCTATGCAACCGCTGCCGGTACCAATATCTAAAATGGTGCCTTTAAATTGTTTGCCGCAGCATTGTGCTGCCCAGTGTACCAGTTCTTCTGTTTCGGGCCGAGGAATAAGGGTGGCGCTATTTACATTTAACTGTATTCCCATAAAATCGGCTTTGCCTAAAACATACTGCACGGGCTCGTGCTGCATCAATCGCTGCAAGTAATTATGCAGTAGTGTTTGCTGGTGAGTAGTAAGCAGTTGGTAGCGGCTCATTTCCAATTGTAAGGTATTGAGTTTTAGTACTGCTTCCATTACCATGTTGGTAATATTTCTGGTTTCTGCGGTATTGTATATGAGGCGTAATTGTTCGCGGTAGATTTTTAAAATATCGGCAACACTCATGGCAGCGATTCTATTTTTTGTAGCATACTTTCTGCTTCGGCAATATGGAATGCAATATCAACATTTTTGAAAATTTGCAGTGCTTTTTGGCAAGCCTCTATTGCTTGTGCTTTTTTATGGTGTTTTAAAAATGCATTTGCCATTTGAAGATGAGCCATTCCTACATGGCGCTTAGTAAGGTGTTGCTCTATAAGCGATATTGCCTCTGTCATGTATGCAATACCGAGGTTTTCTTCTCCCGAAAGGTAGGTGCAAAAGCCAATATTAAAGCGCGCCATGGTAATATTTCTTTTGTTTCCCTTGGGGCCGCTATTGATAGATAAAATTCTGCGGAGGAGTTCAAATTTTTCGGTGTATTGGTTTTCGGGTAATAAAAGTGCTAAGCGGTTTAAGCAAAGCGACATTCCATCTACATCGTTTAAGTGCTCAAAAAAGTGGAGTGCATTACGCGTGTACACCACCAGTTTTTCTTTGCTCTCTTGCGAGCGGGCAGGCGAAGCTCGATTATACCAAAGCGATCCAAAAATTTTCCATTTTAGGCGCTGGTCTTCGGTAGGTGCAAGTGTTAGGTGCGCGAAGGCTTCGGTATATGTTTTTTCTGCTGCTTCGTGCTGCTTGCTTAGTGTATAGTTTAAAGCTAAGAGTCTGTAAATTTCACCGGTATAAATACTGAGTTTTTGAGTGTTTAAATCTTGAATAAAGAATAAACTGCATTGTTGCTGCAGTTCAAATTGTTGCTGGTTAAAAAGTGTTTGTGTAACTGAAAAGGCTGCTTGGGCAGCTTCATCTGTTTGGGAGTTTTCAATAGCTTTCCTATACTGCTCCAATAGTGGTTGCAGCAGCACATCAAAATTCAGCCCTAATAAGGATTTACATTGCAGGGCAATATTAGTTAAGGTTTGGTTCCGCTCAGGGTTCATCAGCGAATGGGTTTGTCCGTTTGGCACAAATATAGGGTTTACCTTAAGAATAGAGAAATTCTATAAAGCGTTTGCTTGCGTTGGGAGTTGAACTGAAACTAAAAAGGCTGCCAATAATAGCAGCCCTTTGTTTTCGTAGGTTGTATGTTGCGTTTAGAAGCGCTCTACTCCGCTAAAGTGGAATGCTGCTTCAATAGCTGCATTCTCATTGCTGTCGCTACCGTGTATAGCATTGCGCTCAATATTTTTAGCATATAGTTTTCTAATTGTTCCTTCTTCTGCGTTGGCAGGATTGGTGGCTCCAATTAGTTTTCTAAAATCTTCTACTGCGTTTTCTTTTTCAAGAACAGCAGCCACAATTGGACCTTCGGTCATAAAGGCAACCAATTCTCCAAAAAACGGACGTTCTTTGTGAATAGCATAAAACTCTTCCGCTTTTTCTTTAGAAAGACGTGTAAGTTTCATTGCTTGAATTTTGTAACCGGCAGCAATAATTTGGTCTAATATTTTTCCGGTAAAACCATCTGCAACCGCATCGGGTTTTATCATGGTAAGTGTAATGTTTGAAGCCATTTTTTATATGTTTTTTTAAAAGCGCGGCAAAAGTAAGGTGAAAAACGAGAAAAGGAAACCCTTTACATACTTTAAGTGATTTTTTTGTTGAAACCATCTTAGGAAATTGTAAGACTCTTTAATATGTTAATGTGGTCTGGGAGAATAAAAAATCGCTATTTTCAGCACCTTTAAAAAAATCAAACACAAGCAAATTATGAAGCAGATTGTAGCTTTTGCAATGGCACTGAGCTTATTTTCTACCACTGTTTATTCGCAATGTACCGAAACACAAATTCCCAAAGTTTTGTTGGTGGGCGATAGTTGGGCGTTTTTTATGAGTGTGGATGGCACTATCAATAATGCATTGACGAAGTGGGGACATTCGGGGTTTAAGTTTGTGAGTAATTCTACGGTAGCAGAAAATGGTGCTGAAACAGATGATTTTCTTACAGCAACGAAGCAAAATGAAATTAGAAAGTTGTTGAACGATAATCCTTCTATTGAAGTAGTGCATTTAAGCATTGGAGGCAACGATATTTTGGGGAGTTGGAAAGTGAGTTATTCGCAAAGCAAAACAGATTCGTTGAAGCAAGATGTTTCTGCTCGCCTTATTCAGGTAATAGATTTTATTAAGAGTTGTCGCCCGGGAATTAAAATTTTTTGGAGCGGCTATTGCTATCCAAATTTTGGAGAAGTAATTCCAACCTCGGGTTTGGGAAACAATCATCCATTTAATGGTACTTGGCAAAAAATGGAAAATCCGGATTTTATTACCATCAATAGTTTGCTAAACGACTTTTCTGATGCTGTTGATAGTTTTGCTCAAACAGATCCGCAAGTGGACTTTGTAAAAGCTACGGGCTTAATGCAATATACATTTGGGCAGTTGCAACCGCTGGGCGTTGCTCCGAGCGGAACTTATCCTGCATTTTCTGTTCCACTACCGGAAGGAGATCCCAATTATCCATCGCCTAAAAATTCTATGCGCGATTATTTAATTACCAAAGATTGTTTTCACCTTTCGCCCCAAGGATTTTTAGATTTAATTGAGTATCACACACAAAAATTTTACCATAAATATTTAATGGACGATAAGTACTATTTGCCTGAAGGAAATGGCAATTCGGGTACTGTTTCCTCTGCAGGAACTGTGGCAGATAGTTTGGTAATGGGAGAAGATGCAGGCGAAAAGTTTGCAATGGTACTTTCGTTTAACACTACCGATATGGCAGATACTACACTTTCTAAGGCAAGTATATTTTTAAGAAGGAAGAGTTTGAGCGGTACCAATCCTATTGGCAATAATTTAGAGGTAAAAGTAAAAAGCGGAAACTTTGGAGCTTCGGCAATAGTAGAAGCAGCAGATTTTACAGATAGCGGCAATGCTGCCGGAACGCCTTGTTTGTTTGGTTCTAATGGTGGCAATAATCACTGGATTCGCTTAGATATTCCGGCTTCACTTTTCCCATACATTAATAAAAATGCGTCCACTCAATTCGTAGTTAGTGCACCTACCGCCACAGGTGGAAAAGTGGTATTCTATGACGGAAGCAATCCGGAACTGGCTCCTGTTTTAAACCTTACCTATAATAATCCAACTGTAGGCTTAAAAGAAATTTATAGCAATGCAGTTTTAAATATTTATCCTAATCCGGCAGGCAATATGCTATATGTAACTACCAATGCAGCTACCGTAGAAACTGTAGAAATAAGCGATATGCTTGGAAGAAAAGTACTGCACCAACAATTGCTTAACAATGCGCCAGTTGATATTACAGCATTGGGAACAGGCGTATATTTTGTTTCGGTAAAAACAGCATCGGGTACATTAAGTAAAAAGTTTGTGAAGCAATAGTTGCAATACCATTATACTACAAGTGTTTATAGCTGCTTAGGCGGCATGTACTTGTAATTTTTATATTCGCCACATGAAACTTATTGATGGTAAAGGTGTTGCCGATTCTATTAAAAATTCAATTGCAGCAGAGGTGAAAATACTGGTTGATGGCGGAAAAAGAGCGCCACATTTAGCAGCAATTTTGGTGGGAAACGATGGCGGAAGCCTCACCTATGTAGGGCATAAAGTAAAGGCATGCGAGCAGGTTGGGTTTCAATCTACCTTGCTTCATTTTGAAGATAACATCACAGAGGAGTTCTTGCTGAAAGAAGTAGAGAAGTTGAATAATAATCCTGAAATAGATGGGTTTATAGTGCAACTTCCGCTGCCCAAGCATATTGATGCCGATAAGGTGCTGCTTGCCGTAAAGCCGGAAAAAGATGTAGATGGATTTCATCCGGTAAATGTGGGAAAGCTAACTTTAGGTTTGCCAACGTTTGTAAGTGCTACTCCATTGGGAATTACCAAACTATTGGAGCATTACAATATAGAAACATCGGGAAAAGAAGTGGTGGTAATTGGCAGGAGCAATATTGTGGGGCGCCCGGCAAGTATATTGTTGAGCAACCAAAGCAATACCGGCAATGCTACTGTAACGGTTTGCCATAGCAGAACAAAAAATTTAAAAGAGCGCACATTGCAAGCCGATATAATTATTGCAGCACTCGGTAAACCGGAGTTTCTTACGGCAGATATGGTAAAAGAAGGAGCAGTGGTAATAGATGTAGGTACTACGCGTGTTGCAGATGCTACCAAAAAATCGGGTTTTAGCTTAAAGGGCGATGTAAAATTTAGCGAGGTAGCGCCCAAATGCAGCTATATTACACCTGTGCCGGGCGGAGTGGGGCCAATGACGGTGGTTTCGCTATTGCTCAATACCTTGCAAGCAGCAAAAGGGAAATAAAAAAGTTGCACACCTATAAGCCGGATTCTGTATTTGCATTTTGTGCAAATCTCTGCCATTTATCTGCGATTTTGCTCACGCAAAACCTGTAGCACTCAACCCCCTTGCATCGGGCGAGTAACCCTCTAGCGCAAGTGTACATGAGCTTTCAACCCGTGAGGTTTACCCTCCTGCCAATTTACAGAGGCAGAACGTGCGCTCTTACCGCACATTTTCACCTTTTCCCTCCGGCAAGCCGTTGGGTAGTTATTTTCTGTGGCACTATCTTTTCTGCATGAGCAGAAACCATCCGTTAGGTGGCACGGTACTCTGTGTTGTCCGGACTTTCCTCCCCCAAAATTGAGGCGGCAGAGCGGTGTGCAACCCTGCAAAAATAACATTATAGCATTCCGTTTACACTTTCTTTTTACTGTTTCCTTTTTTCGGTTCTTATTTGCTGTATGCGAATTGCATTTGATGCTAAGCGAGCGTTTAATAATACTACGGGTTTAGGAAACTACAGCCGTACGCTTATTGCTGCATTAGAAAAGGGTTTTCCGGAAAATGATTATTTCCTTTTTACCCCCAAGGTGCAAGAGGCTTTATATGAAGTATTTACACCAGGTGCTACTATTGTGTTGCCACAACTCAGTAAACACAAACTTGTGCCTGCCTATTGGCGTTCGTGGGGTTTGGCACAGCAACTTGCACAACATAAGGTTGAAATTTTTCATGGTTTATCAAACGAATTACCATTGAATGCACATCGTTTTTTTTGCAAGAATGTGGTAACTATTCACGATGTGTTGTATTTAAAACACCCAAAGGATTTTCCCGCATTCGACCGTTTTTTTTATGCCTTGAAAACAAAATATGCTGCCAAGAATGCCGATAAAATAACGGTAAACAGCACGCAAACGAAGGAAGACTTAATGCGCTTTTTGCAAGTGCCGGAAAAGAAAATAGAAGTAATTCCTCATGCTATCAACGATGTTTTTTGCAACCATAGCAGTAAAGAAGCCATACAGTTAGTAAGAGAAAAATATGAACTGCCGGAGCACTTTATTTTACAGCCCGGAAGTTTTTTAGGTCGTAAAAATCATGCACTTTCTATTGCAGCATTTGCTTCTTTGGTAAAGAAGCATAATCACTTATTCTTACTGTTTACCGGAGGTGGAGGCAATAAAGAAAAGCAGGTGCTTAGAGAAGTTGCGCTTGCGGGATTGCAAAACAAAATTATTGTAAAGAAGAATATTGCAACAACCGATATGCCGGCATTATACAGTGCTGCCAAAATGGTGCTGTATCCTTCGTTGAGCGAAGGTTTTGGTTTACCAATTTTGGAGGCATTTGCCAGCGGTGTGCCGGTAATAACTTCGCACGGAAAGGTATTTGAGGAAACCGGAGGCAATGGTGCTTTTTATATTGATTCAAGTAGTGTTTCAGATATGCTTGCAGCTATGGAAACATTGTTAGAGCATAGTGCAAAACGGGCTGCGTTTATTGCAAACGGAAAATTGCAATTGCAACAATTTTCGGCAACTGAAATGGCGAAGAAAACTATGCAGTTGTATAGCAGTTTGTAAGTAAAATATAATTGCCAAAAGTTACTTAGGATAAGTAAGGTTTATTGGAATTAAGCGGTCTTTGGAGTTTACAATATCATTGATAGATTTTTGTTTAAACATATTCAGCAGTTCAATTTTTATGCCTTTGTATGTTTTGTGCATGGAACATGGATGCTCATCGCTACAATGTGGTAAGCCGAGTACACAATCGGTAATTACGTTGGTTTCGTCCATTGCTTCAATTACGCTGTATATTGATTTTTTCTTTTGCTCTTCTGTAATGTAAAATCCACCGGAGCGGCCAGGCATAGATACAATTATGCTTTTTTCTTTTTTGGTAAGTTGCTGTAAAACTTTAGCCACAAATGCTTTGGGCGCGCCAATGCCTTCGGCTATTTCTTGAATGCCTACTTTGTTTTCTTCAGACGATTTTATGGCAATATAAATCGTTGCTCGTAAAGCGTATTCGGTGGATTTTGAAAACATGCAGTTGCGGTTACAATTTCTATGTGCTACTAATTCAATTTGTTTTTGCAATACTATTTACCTGTTTGGCAACTTTTTCGGTATTGATGTTGGTACCTTCTTCTTGGCTTACCAATTCGCCCTCGGAGTTAAACACACTAATAATGTTGGAGTGCGAAAAATCTATGGGCGATATTTTTTTGTATTTCATAGAAAGTACATTGGCAAATTCTTTAGTGGCAACATCGTTGCCGCGTAGAAATATCCAGTGTGCAGCATCCATTTTATTGGATTGTGCAAACTCTTTGAGGTGTTCGGGTGTATCGGTTTCGGGGTCTATAGAAACCAGCACAAGCGATACTTTATTTAAGTTGCTTGGGTCTATTTGTTTTTCTATTTGTTTCATATCGGCAATTAGTAATGGACATGCAGCTTTGCAGCTTGTGTATATCATTACTACCACCAATGTTTTGCCTCTGAGTTTATTCAATTTTAGTGTGTCGCCATATTGGTTTTGCCAGTTAGATTGAAGGTGGAAAATTGAATCGGATGGCAATGCTTTCTGGGGCGTAGTGCGGTTGCACGAAAACAGCAAACTGATGCTGATGATTATGAGAAGTAACTGTTTCATAATACCTAGTTTGAAATATTTTTGGCACATCTAAAACCTAAACTGCTGATGGTGTAATTGGCTTTGAGGTTACTGCGCAGGCTAAAGCGCATAAATGCTGCATAGTTCATTACATCGGTAGCGCTGGTGGCACTGCCGGCACACACTAAGTTTTTATTGCCGAAGTCTCCGGAGCGCGAATCGTTTGTAATAAGTACGGAGTTAAAATCATCTGTCCATTCCCAAACTAAATCAAATACATTGTAGATCCCCCAGTAGTTTGGAGGCGATTGTTTTATTGCGTTGTACTGACGATTTTTTATGAGGTATAAATTTACGATGGCATCGGAGTACGATTTTTTTTGCCGTGCATTTATTGATGTTTGGTCTGCCATAGCAATAAATTCCCATTCGTCTAAGGTGGGCAAGCGTTTGCCTACGGCAGTTGCGTATGCTTTAGCTGCAAACCACGATACGTATGTAACGGGTGCATCGGGTAAGGCATTTTTGGGAAGTAAGGTATCGGACTGCCAATCGCGCAGGTAGGCGGTATCGGCAAAGAGTTGTTTTGCTTGTGAGCGTTGCCATTGCGGATTTGCTTTTACAAAGAGTAAAAATTCTGCGTTGGTAACGGGTGTTTCATCTATTAAAAACGGTTCAACTTTTACTAAGCTGCTATCGGTACCATAGAATGGCTGATAGTTGCCGCCATCTACTTTCACCATTTTTGTATGGCTTGTAATAGGAGTTAGCGAAGTGCTTTTTTCAGCAGTAGAAGCTGCCTCCTGCTTTTGGCAGGAGGAGCTTACCAAACAAAAGAACAAAATATTTGTAATTAGATGAACCGTTTTCATGGATGTGTTATGCTTGGGTTACATGGCTCCTTTTTTGTAAACCTTAGGGTTTTCTGCTCCGGTTACTTTTAGTTTGCCAATGGCACCTTTGTTGAAAGCTCGTGAAATAGAGTGATCTACCAATACGTATTCGCCCGGCACTTCTACTTTAAATTCCACAATGGCGGATCCACCTGCAGGAATAACGGTAGTTTGGATATTGTGCGATACGGTGCTTCCTCCTTCTAGATATACATTGTCGAATATTTCACCAATTACATGGAAAGAAGAAATAAGGTTGGGACCTCCGTTTCCTATAAATAGGCGAACAGTTTCACCTACTTTAGCTTCCAACATATTTTTACCAAGCAATGAGCCTTTTTTACCGTTGAACAATACATAATCCGGAATTTCTGTATTGCCTTTGTCGTTATCGAATTCAAGCACACCATTGGCACGGGCTTTTGTATAAAATTCGCCTTGCATGATATAGTATTCTCTATCTACTTTTTTAAGTCCTCCGGCAGGTTCTACCAAAATAAGACCATACATACCATTGGCAATGTGCATAGGTACAGGAGGTGCTGCACAGTGGTACACATATAATCCCGGATTAAGGGCTTTAAAGGTAAAAACGGCTTCTTTGCCCGGCACTGCCGAAGTTGGCTCTGCTCCACCTCCGGGGCCGGTTACTGCGTGTAAATCAATATTGTGAGGCAAGATACTGTTGGCATCATTTTTTAAGTGAAGCTCTACTTCATCGCCTTCGCGCACACGGATAAAACTTCCGGGTACGGTGTGGTTAAATGTCCAAAAGGTATATTTTTTGCCATCGGCAATTTCACCTTCGGTTTCAGTTGTTTCCAAATTTACAATCCACTTTTTGGGGCCTCTGTTTCCAACCGGAGCAGGTACATTGGGCGCTCCTGTAACTTCAGCAACTTCCGGTGTTCCTTCTGCCACCATATCAATGGCTGCCGGACCCGCAGTGCCAGATTGGGCTGTATTGGAGTTTGAATTGCTTTGGCAAGAACTTAGGGCAATTGCTATGAGCAGCCCCGACATTAATAATACTTTGGTTTGCATAACATACTTTTTTTTGGTTACGAATTAAATTAGAATTTCATGTTTAAAAAGTTGGCATTTACATTTATGCTTAACCAAACCCAATGCTGCAAAGGGTTTGATGGTGTTACGTTTTTTAGAAAGTTGGTGGAAGGTGTAGCCACATACATGGAATAGCCTCCAATTAGTTTTACAAATTTGTGAATGTTGTAAGCGCAGTCTAAATCTATTTCTTGTCCTAAATTTGATGCTAATGTTTTGCCAGCATCTTCTAGTTTATTGGGCGATGTAAATTGGTGGAAGGCCAATGCCAGCGATACTTTTTTACTTGGATGGTAGTTTGTTTTAAAATAGGCATCTACTAAACCCGAATTTTTATGTGCATTGCCTGCATAGTAATAATCCATAGAGCCATAAAACTTGTGGTTGGTGCCAAAGAAAGGCACAAATGCTTTATTGATGCTTGAATTTCCGGTGCCAACATCGTTGCCGCTCACTAGGTCGCCACCAATTCCTATATTCCATTGTTTCCCTATTTTTCTGTTTAAGTTGATAGCTGCTAAGTATGCGCTGGTATTTTTTCCTTGCAGATTTTTGCCCATTTGGTAGTAGCCTGATGCTGTAAATTGCCAATGTGCTCCGGTGTAGAAATAGTTAAGCCCCAATACTTGTGTGAAGTATGTTTTTGCAGAGTCGGCTGCATCTTTTGCATCTTGAAAACCTAAGTTGGTAACCAATGCACTAATGGCATGTTGTGTATGAACATTGTATCTTCCCCACGCGGTTTGCATCCACTTGTAAGGAGCCGCATCTATTGGCGAAAACAGGTTGCCCGATACGTTACTGAGGTTGTTGCCATAAATGGCTTTGTAGTTTTGATTGTATGCGGCATACACGCGGAGTGCGCCTTGGGGTTTTTCAAACTGAAAAGACACTGCATCGTGTGCTCTTGCACCTTGCGCCCAGTCTAGTTCTCCAAAGAATCGTTCATCGTCTAGCGAGATTACTTGGCGACCAACAGTAAAGGATGCAGCAGAACCTGCATAGAGTTTAAACCATGCTTCAAATAATGCTAAACTATTTTTAGTTACAGTGCCTTGCGTTAGATTTTCTTGCCCCCAAATGGTTACGCTTTGCGGTGTAATTTGTAGCGATAGCAGTTGCTTATATTGGTAGTTAAATGATAGCCTGGTGCGCTGGCTTATGAGTGCTGCAATCTTTTGATTTGCAGGCATTGGTTGAAAATTGCCGTACCTTATCTCTGCGCGAGGTCTTACTTGTGCCGCAAAGGTAACTTGGTGCTGTTTTGTTGGCAAAGTTTGCACAGAATCGCTTTGTGCTGCGATATTTTGTTGGAGGCAAAATATCAAAAACAGCAGTACTGTACTTTTGATATTTAGATGCGTATTCATAAAGAAATACTATCAAGAATGTGTACTGCAAGAGTAGATGTTAATGAAATAAGGACAAATTTATCCTTGATTATTTTGCACTTATTAACAGTTGGGTTGTAAGCGTAAAGTATATTGAAATATTGTTTAATATATTTAGTGCAATACCATAAATTTTGAAAGCAAACCTGCGGAACTGCTTTTTAAAAAATACAGGCCATTGGCAAGTGTTTCTGTTGCAATGGGTATGGTGTTTAAGCCAGCGGCAACCGTTGTGTTGAGCTGAAGGATTTGCTTGCCGGCAACATCCACAATTGTCCATTGTTCTTGCTGTGGCTGTGTTGCCCAATAAGTAAGCTGTAGTAGTTGGTTAGTTGGATTGGGTGCCATGTTTACAATGTAAGCGTTGGGTGTATTTTCAACATGATTTACCACCACATTTTGCGAAACAATACAGCCACTTTCATTTTGTACATACACCACATAGTTTCCAACTTGCAAAATGGTGAAAATATTGAGCAGTTGCCAGGTGCTTCCATCTAGCGAATAGCGTAAGCTATCGCCACCTCCATTGGCAGTTACTACAATATTTCCGGTGCCATTAATAGGCGGCACAATTGAAACATTGCTGATAAAGAGCGTGTCGGGTTCTTGCATAATAACTACACTTTCGCTAGTGCAGTTATTGGCATCTGTAATAGAAATGCGGTAGAGTCCGGGTTTTAAATCTGTGCGGTATCGTGCAGTATCGCCATCGCTCCACTCTACCGAAAAACTGTTGCTGTTTTGTAAAGCAATACTAATCGCTCCATTGTTTTCACCTTTGCAACGAATGGGAATAATTTGTGTTGATGGTGCTGCATTACAATTGTTACAATCAAAATTATGAGTATTGAGTATTGCCTGATACAAGTTTAAACGTCCATCGGAAGTAGATTTATTGCGGAATGGAGCAGATTGTGTAACGGCATTAAGCATCCAATCTTTTATGTAAAGCGATAAAGAGTCGGGTGCTGCTAAATATTGGTTGATAAAAGCAGGGCAAGCCTCTGCATACATTGCAGCTATGGTTCCTGCAACATGCGGGCAGGCAAGCGATGTGCCCGATTGCGAACCATAGTTGTTTCCAACAAAAGTTGAAATAATACTGGTAGCCGGAGCTGCCACATCTATATTATTTAAACCATATCCTCCATAGCGATATTCGCTGGCAGAAAATCCATTTACACTAATAAGCCATTTGCTTGGGCAGGTGGTTGGAATATCGCCTTGGGCATCTACATCCAAAGCCTGATTGGTAGTTGCGGCTGCATTCAGTATTCCTAATTTGCCCATTGTATCGTATAAGGCGCACCAAATGGGAAAGTTGATAGGATTACCTTTATCTACTCCGAAAGAAGAATTTCCTGCTACCACAAAAGCACCTTTAATACCGTTTGTTTGATTCCAAAGTTTACGCATTTCAATTACATAATCGTAGCCTTTTATTACAACCGATTCTTGTGTAGAAGATGCGCCAACCGGTAGAATTTTTACACCGCTTACCACTCCCGATACTCCAATAGTGTTGTTGGTATAAGCGCCAATTACACCCGAAATTCCGGTAGAGTGATTGCTGCCTCCGCTGCCAACCACATCGCCTGTATTGTTGTATGCATTCCAGCCGTTGTAATCGTCTATAAATCCATTACCATCATCGTCTATTCCATTGTTGGGAATTTCGTTTCTGTTTACAAAAAAGTTAAGGTCTTGTTGAGTAAGATCAAAGTATTCATCAAATACGGCTACTACTAAAGTATCGCCTGTTTTAGTAAGTGGCGAAGTGTTTATTTCCCATGCTTTGGTTGCATTTATGTCGGTACCGGGTTTGCCATTTAGCTGCCCTGTGTTGAGCATATTCCATTGCTGGGTAAAATATGGATCGTTGGGAATAAAACTTCTGCGGGTTACATCGTGGTTGTATTGTGCGGCTATTACTTGCTTGCTCTGTGCTATGGCTGCTAATTCTTCTGTACTAAAATGTCCGATTTTTTTTTCGAGAAGAAAAATTTTCATGCTGCCAGAGAGTGTTTCTTTCAATACAATGTCTGAAGTGTTTTGCAAGAAGTCTTCAATAGTAGTATTGGGTTTTAATTGAAGAATACATTGGTTGGTAATGGCGTATTCGTTGTTTTGTGCGGTGGTGGAAAGCGTGAAGGATGCAAAGAGCAATACAAGATAGATTGCCTTGCTGCCCAACTGCTTAAGTAAATAGCGTGTTGCTAGAATGCTTGCCATTGCTCAATATTTAATAGTTTAGTACTAAAAGTATTCGGTCCAGTAGCCGGCTTTGTACGGATAGCGTTCCAAATACAGTTCTTTTACTTTTCTGAAAATTTTTTCGCGCAGTTCGGCTGTGTTGCGGTTAGAGGTGGCGCTCACAAAGATGGCATTGTCGTTTGTTTTTGCCATCCAGCTTTGCTCTAATTCTTGCAACAAACTTTTCTTTATGTCTTGCGGTAAAAATTCATCGAACTGTTTTTGTTCGTATAAATCCATTTTATTGAAGACAATAATGGTGGGTTTATCGTTGGCTTTCAATTCTTCTAAAATACCGTTTACCACATTTATTTGGTCTTGAAAAGCTTGGTGCGAAATATCTACCACATGCAGTAGAATATCGGCTTCGAGGGTTTCGTCTAAAGTGCTTTTAAAACTTTCTACCAAGTGGTGCGGTAGTTTTCTAATAAAACCAACGGTGTCGCTCAGCAAAAAAGGTACGGTGTTAAAAACTACTTTTCTAACGGTGGTATCTAAGGTTGCAAAGAGTTTGTTTTCGGCAAATACTTGCTCTTTTGCAAGTAAATTCATTAGGGTGCTTTTGCCCACATTGGTGTAGCCCACCAGTGCCACGCGAATCATTTCGCTGCGGTGTTTTCTGCGGGTTTCATTTTGTTTGTCTATTTCTTTGAGTTGCTTTTTTAAGAGTGCAATTCTAGTTTGTGCAATCCTGCGGTCGGTTTCAATTTCTTTTTCTCCGGCACCTTTCATGCCAATACCGCCTTTTACGCGGTCGAGGTGCGACCATAATCCTTTTAAGCGAGGTAGCATGTATTGCAGTTGTGCTAATTCTACTTGTGTTTTGGCTTGCAGGGTTCTGGCACGTTGGGCAAAAATATCGAGTATAAGCATGCTTCGGTCAAGCACTTTGCATTTGGTGGCTTTTTCGATATTGCGCAATTGTGAAGGCGAAACTTCATCGTCTATAAGTATTAAATCAATACCGTTTTCTTTTGCATAATTGGCTACTTCTTCCATTTTGCCTTTACCGAGGTAAGTTGCCACATCGGGGTGTGGTAGTTTTTGCCAAAAGCGCTTAACCGTAATGGCTCCTGCTGTTTCTGCCAAGAACTCCAATTCATCTAAATATTCTTTAGTAGTTTCTTCGTCTTGTTCTTTACTTACCAGGCCTATGAGTACAGCTTTTTCCTGCTCTTTAATGGTATTATCTATCTGAAATGTTCCCATGCGTTACAAAGGCGAATGTACGAAAGTTCGGTGGTTGGGCACAGTAGTGTTTTGTGGAGTAAAACTTACGGTGGTGCTTGTTTTAAAAAGTAGAAGTAATAGCCACCTTCACACCACTAAAAGCAGGTTCAAAACGGCACACACCACCGGTGCAAACAATACCTTCTACTTGTTTTACATAGTTGATACTAAAGCGGTGGGCATGATGTGTGAATGCTAAGAATGCAGAGTAGTAATGGTTGCCTTTGCGGGCAGAAGGAACAGGGTTTTCAGGGTTGGGTTTAAAGTTCCACATATCGCTTACTGCTACGCTCCAGCGCGGTGCCACATTAAATTCGAGCAAACCGTAAATCCATTGCCCAAAATCTTTTGCCACGTGTTGGTATTGCACTTCCATACGCACACTCATTTTTTTGTTGAAACGGTAGCTTACTTCTGCAAATGGCGAGTAGGCATCTACGGTTACGTTTCCTTCGTTTAAATATAGCAGGCGATTGTAGCGTACGTATTGAAAGCCAACCTCAACTTCCAGCGTTCTCATGGGTTTAAAAATGCCGCTCACAAAGCCTTCTGCAAAGTAGTTGCGCACGGGAGTGAGCATGGTATCGGTATCCTTTAGCTTTGCTTCTACCACAGGAGTTCCTTTTATGAAATCGCGGATATAGGAGCCATTAAAGTTGAACGACATTTTTTTGTTGGGAGAATATGTTATATCTGCTCCAAATGCCAATTCTTGTTGGTCTTGCGAGGGTGCAAAATAGCGTGCGGGCAAGCGCATAGAGTGCTGTTTGCTCACCGGAGGAAGAAAGTTCATTAAGCCTTGGAAAATACCTTGTGCATTATAGTCGTTTGGCGAGATGCGCATCGAGAAATATTCGGTACGCTTAAAGGCAAAAGTAATGCCCAATCCTTTTTGCGAATAATTAAGCGTGGTGTAAATTATATTACCGGGTTTATTGTATAGAATATCGTTGTATCCGCGCACGGCTTCGCGGGTTTTAAAAGCACCTTCTATATACCACGAAAAATTTCCTGCAGTAAGTGTGTTGTAAAAAGTAAGTGCATATACATTAAACTTAGGTACAAAGCGCTGCGCAGAGTCTAAGGTTTCGATTCTGCTTACTAGTAAATCCATACTTTCTCTATCCATAGATCGATTTAAAAAGCCAACTCCGGGTTGCAGTCGTACTTTATCTTTTATACTTACGTTGCCTTCGGCATTAAATCCTGTAAGGAGTTGCTTGTAAATGGTGAAGCGGTTTTTTTGTACTCCGGTAAATGCTTTCACCTTTAGATAATCCTTAAAATCGTATTGTACTCTTGCGCCAAGCAAAGCATTATCAATGCCGAGCGGTCGCTCTTCCCAACTTCTATAAATAATTCCTGAAGCAATTTGGTCGTAAAAGTAGCCACCTGTAATGGTTACGTCTTTTACTTTCTTTTTAATATATACTATGCCTAATCCACCATTGGTTTGCGGATTGGTGGGTACCCACAAAATGGTGTTGTACAAAAAATCGAGCCGAGCGCCTACTTCAAGGCCGTATTTTTCGTTGTTGTAGCTAAGGTTGAGCCATGCATCGGTTCCTACTTTAAAGTTGTCGTAATGCGGCAGGTTGGCAGCACCAATAGCGCTATCGCGAATAAAGAAATTGGTATTGGATTGGAATGAGCCGGAAAAGAAGCCTTGTGCTTGCACAGCCGTTCCAAATACACAGCTCAAAATAATTAGTAGAAGTACAATCATTGCGGCAAAAGTAAAAGTTTCGGGAAGAAGCAAGGAGGCATAAAGCACACTTTCCTATTCTTGGTGTGGGTATTTGAGTAAGGCTTTTATCTTTGCAGGTGCATGATAACTATCGGCAAGCTAAATTTACCGGAAAATCCTTTACTGCTGGCGCCAATGGAAGATGTAAGCGATCCGCCATTCAGGCATTTGTGTAAGCAACACGGAGCGGATATGCTGTACACGGAGTTTATTTCTGCCGATGGCTTGGTACGCGATGCCGAAAAAAGCTTAAAGAAGTTAGATATTTTTGAGGATGAACGCCCTGTGGGTATTCAAATTTTTGGCGGTGAAGAAGATGCAATGGCACGCAGTGCCGAAATTGTGGAGCAATCGAAGCCTGAAGTGTTGGATATAAATTACGGATGCCCGGTTAAGAATGTGGTTTGTAAGAATGCAGGTTCCGGCATTTTACGCGATATTGATAAAATGATAAAACTTACGGAGCGGATTGTGAAATCTACTGCGCTGCCTGTTACCGTAAAAACGCGTTTGGGTTGGAACGAGAGTAGCATTCGCATTGTGGAAGTTGCCGAAAGGCTGCAAGATGTGGGTGTTCAAGCACTTTCTATCCATTGCCGTACGCGCCACCAAATGTACACCGGAAGAGCAGATTGGAGTTGGATAACTAAGGTGAAAGAAAATCCGCGTATTCATATTCCTATTTTTGGAAACGGTGATGTAGATACTCCGGAGCGCGCATTAGAAATGCTGCGCACTTATGGAGCCGATGGCGTAATGATTGGGCGAGCTGCCATTGGTTATCCGTGGATTTTTAGAGAAATAAAACATTTTTTCAAAACAGGAACCCATTTGGCGCCTCCTACTTTGGAGGAGCGGCTAAATGCTGCATTAACCCATTTGCACCGCTCGGTACAATGGAAAGGTGAAAAGTTGGGTATATTGGAAATGAGACGACATTATGGTTCTTATTTTAAAGGTTTCGAGAATATAAAATTGTTTAGAAGCCGCTTGGTTACTTCCGGTGCCGTACAAGAGATTGAAGCAATAATGGAAGAACTGAAAGCATACTACACACAACATCCGAATATGATGAAAACTATTAAAACACCCATAGAGGCAAATTATGCCGGAGTTGATTAAAGCAGCAACGTGAACCCAACATTGTTTTCATTATTGCATATAGAGTTGCTAAAGGAAATTCGCAACAAATACATGATAGCCGGTTTATTGGTATATGAACTATCGTGTGTGCTGTTGGTAAAGTTTTTAATTCAGTTTTCGGAAGTTTCTAAAACGCAAGAAACAGCGCTTATGGCATTGTTTTGGCTAACGGTGCTGTTTAGTGTAGTGAATGCCGTAGTAAGTTCCTTTCAGAAAGAACCGGAAGGCCGCATGTTTTACTACCGTTGGGCAATAGCACCGGAGCAGTTTATAGTTTCAAAACTCGTTTTCAATTTTTTGTTCGCTGTATTGCTTTCGCTGCTTGGGTTTGTTACCTTTTATGCAATGGTGGGTTTCGAGCTTCAAAATTTTGAACTCTTTTTGGCAACCATTGCACTTAGTTGTGGAGGCTATTCTATTATTTTTACTACGGTAGGCGCAGTGGCTATGGGAACTAAAAATGCCGCCACACTCACGGCAATACTTGGTTTGCCACTTATTATTCCTATGTTGGCTTTTATTGCCAAATTATCGTTGGCAAGTTTTGAGCCTGCACTTTCCGGTGAGGCAATAAAGAATCTTTTGTTATTGTTGGTGTTGGATTGTTTAATAGGGGCTTTCACTTATGTGTTGTTCCCGTATATTTGGCGCGATTGAAATAGCATGATTAACTTTTTAAAACAAATGTGGTGGAAGTGGCTTTGCAGCATTCTACTCGTTTATATTCTTCTATCGGGAATGCTTATTCCGCTGGGTCCCGGCATTACTTCCATAGCACCTTTTGTGTTTAAAGCCGATACGCTTTATACGTTTGATGTAGTGGGTTACAATACTCATTTTTCAAAAGAAAATAATACGCAGGTGTGGTTTAAGGCTGCGCAAGAATACTACTGTGTAAGGCAGGTAGAAGTGGTGAACGCTACCCATTTACGTGTTCAGTTTGGTATGAGCAAAGCACTGAGCGATTCTTTGAGCGATAATAATTATGATATTGTGGTAAACAACGACCAAGATGGCACTATATCGCTGCGTGAAGGGCTTACGCTTATACAGCGCAGTGTGGCAACTGCCGATACTACTTTGCCACAAACATTAGATTGTGTGGTGGAGGTTAGTAATAATAAAGGTGCTGCATTTGTGTTTCCGTTTCGCGAGATATTATACGAGAGTATCCGCAATACATTTTACCATGTGCCCATGTGGTTTTCTATGCTGGTGTTGATTTTGCTTTCAACCTTTTTTAGCATACGCTATCTGCAAACAGGAAATTTGCAAAACGATGCGTTGGCAGCAGCATTTGGCAATGTGGCATTGGTATTTGGTTTGTTGGGAATTTTTACCGGAATGGTTTGGGCCACGTACACTTGGGGCGAGCCTTGGCCAAATGATCCCAAGTTGAATGGTGCAGCAATTGGTATTATGATTTATTTGGCATATACTATTCTGCGCGGCTCGGTAAACGATGAAATTAAGCGCGCCCGCTTAGCGGCAGTTTACAGCATTTTTGCTTCGGTAATTTTTATCCTCTTTATTTTTATTGTGCCGCGCCTGCCCGAAACCGATTCGCTGCATCCGGGCAACGGTGGCAATCCGGCATTTAGCAAGTATGATTTAGACAGCCATTTGCGCATGGTTTTTTATCCGGCAGTAATTGCATGGATTCTATTGGGGATTTGGGTTTCCGGCATTGTGGCAAGAATATATTTATTGAAAAAGCAAAACGATTAAATATGAAAAACACAGCTTTGTTTACGGCTCTTGTGTTTACAGCACTTTCAACCTTTGCTCAGGGAGGTAATGAAAGTTTTATGCGCAGCAATCAAAAAATGTATGTGGCAGTAGCCGTGCTGCTGCTAATTCTGCTAGGCTTATTGGCATTTCTTTTTTCGCTTGAAAAGCGCATAAAAGCGTTAGAAAAAAGATAGCACTATGCAATATGTAAGAATGCCCATAGAGGTTGAATCGCCTGAAGAAATGGGCTATGGCAACATTAAAATTAACCTTACCGAAAGTTCTTACAGCGATCAACTGATAAACCTTGAACTTCTGGAGTTGAAAGAAGTGCTGCTTTGCTACGGCAATCATCGCGGGCATAGTTTGCTGCGGGAACTCATTGCGGCCGAAGGAAAAAATATACATGCAGATAATGTATTGCTTACCGTGGGTGCTTCTGCGGCATTGTTTATGGTGGCAACTACTTTGCTCGATGCAGGCAGCGAAATAATTGTGGTTCGCCCCAATTATGCCACCAATATCGAAACACCCAAGGCAATAGGCGCTGCTATACATTACATAGATTTAAAGTTTGAAGAAGGCTTTAAGATAAACATCAGCGAAGTGGAAAAGGTAATTTCACCTACCACCAAATATATTTCGGTTACGCATCCGCACAACCCAACAGGTGTGTGCCTTACAGCCGATGAGTTGAGGCAATTGGCAATGTTGGCAGAAAAAAGCAACTGCTATTTATTGGTAGATGAAACTTACCGCGATTTGGTGCATGGCGAATTATTGCCGCTTGCTACCGATTTTTCCGAGAAAGTAATTTCAGTTTCATCGTGTTCTAAGAGTTTTGGGTTGCCGGGAATTAGATTGGGTTGGATTGTGGCAAGAGATAAGGCATTGTTAGAAAAACTGCTAGCTGCTAAGGAGCAAATACACATTACAGGTTCTGTGTTGGATGAAGAAGTGGCTTATAGGTTTTTACTGAAGAAAGAAGAGGTATTTGGCAGTATAAAGCGAGATATAGCAGCCAAGTTCGAAATA
Organism: Chitinophagales bacterium; assembly: GCA_019638515.1. NCBI lineage: Bacteria > Pseudomonadati > Bacteroidota > Chitinophagia > Chitinophagales > Chitinophagales bacterium. Next base: position 695,151 of record JAHBTS010000001.1, read on the forward strand.
CTCTGCAATTGGTACGCCAGCCAGCAAGAGTTTGAATGGGTGCAGCCCGCAGGTGGTGTAGTTTGCTTTCCAAGAATAAGGCATCACGAGCGTGTGGATATAGATAAATTCTACCACATTTTGAATAAAGAATACGGCACATTTGTGGGGCCGGGGCATTGGTTTGAAATGCCAAAACACTACATGCGCATTGGCTATGCTTGGCTCACCCCAGCCGAACTTAAAGAAGGGTTACACGCATTAACTGCCAGTGTGCAAAAAGCACGGAAGGTATAATTATATCCATTGGTGCAGGTTGTAGCCATCCAACCTGTTGTGGTAGTAGTACAATAGTTTTAAATCTTCGCTGCCAAAGGTGCTTCCAGTTCGTTTTATTGGATTAGAAACATGGTATAAATTCACGTTGCGCATGCCGTGTTCTAGAATTTTATCTACGTTCCAGCGTATTTCAGGCGAAATTTGTATTTCGCCTGCGGTAGCCATATTCTTAAGTTGTTCTTTTAAATTGCTGAGGGCTTCTAAGAACGTGCCTTCAGGAATAGCAATTTCATCTTCGGGAGTGCGCAGCAGGGTAAACAAATCTACATCCTTGTATTGCTTTTTTATGAGTTCGAAGAGGGTGAAGCAAACCAAATGACTGGTGAGTACGGTATTGGCGCGCCAGTATTGTTCTACGATTTTTTCGCCTAAAATTTTGGTATATTCTTCATCACGTTGTGCATCTTCGGTCATTTCGCCATTGGTAATAAAATAGCGTTTAATATCTATTGGTTTACCGAGGTGGTTAAAGCTGTTGCCCTCGCTATCTACTTCGTTTCCAAATACATCTAATACTTTACCGAAAGAGATGGTAAGCGAGGAACTTGCCGAAAGAAATTTTAATATAAAACGCACCATTTTAAAGGAAGTGGAGTACTCATCGTTTTCTCGTAAAAAGCGATGCTGCCCCATTTCTTTCAGGTAATCGTTGATAAGGCTGGATGCTTCTAAAACAAAATGGTAGTTGATTACCATAGGTACCACAAATATTTTGGGTGCTACATCTTGGTGAAAATTTTTGAAATGATTTTTTTGGCATTCTACGGCTGTGCCAAGTAAACCGAGTTTTAATCTTTTTTCGAGCATTCCGGAGCGTGAGCGTGTGCCTCCCGGAAAGAAAATGCTGTGTGCGCCTCGCTGTAATGCAACGGTGGAGTATGTTTTAAGCGTTTCGAGGTAGAAAGTATTTTTTTTCCTTCTATCTACTTTGTATGCGCCTAGCCTTTCCATAAAGTATGCCAGCAGTTTTATGCTAAATAGGTTTAAGCCCGCACCGTATGTAAAAGCCGGCAAGCCCAATTCATTTAGCACCCAACCAATCATAATAGAATCCATATTGCTAAAGTGTGTGGGCACTACTACAATGGTTCCTTTTTGCGATAGTTTTCGTATGAGTTCTACATCGCCTGTAATTGGTATTTTTTCGTGAATGGTTCTGGCACCTTGCCTAATAGATTTAAACCACTTGCCGGGTGCGGCATTAAGTACTCTGCTAAAAAACTGCGGTAATACTGTTCGCGCAAATTGAAAGGAGTTTACTTCAAAATTTCCGGTAATTTCTTCTATATATCGGTCTAGAATTTCTTCGGTAAGTTGGTGGGGTGTAATAGCTGAATCTTGTTCAGAAAGTTTCATGAACTTACTTTTTACACTTGCCCAAAATGCTCTTTCATCGGGCGGGTCTGCTTTCCACGGTTTTTCGGTGAGGCGAACTCTTTCTTGGTATAGTACTTTGGTTAATTCTTCTTTAAGTAAATCGTTGCTGTGGAAGCGTTCGTAGAGCTTTTGAAGTGTGGTGTTTTTCACTTCGTTCATAAAGCTGTCTCGGTCTTCACTTAGTTTGTAAATAGGCCATTCTCTTATGTTTTCTAGTACATAAGGCAGTGGAAATTTACTGGAAATATTTTGCTGCTGTTCCATTTTGTATTGCATGCAATGTAGCGAAACTATTATTAGAGTTGAATAGTGCGCATAAAATCAACGGTTACTTGAATGTCGTTATATAAAATTCTATCCTCAGTGAGTGGCGGCACTATGGTTCTATATTTTGTTTTTATTTCTTCAATAAGTGGCGAAGATGTAAGTGGTTTTCTAAATTCGAGCGCTTGCATGGCAGTCATAAATTCTATTGCCAATACTTTTTCGATATTGTAAACAATCTTGTAGCATTTTACCGCTGCATTTGCGCCCATGCTTACGTGGTCTTCTTGTCCATCGCTGGAAGTAATGGTATCTACCGAAGCCGGAGTTGCTAATTGTTTATTCATGCTTACAATACTGGCTGCGGTATATTGCGGAATCATTAAACCGGAGTTTAATCCACTCTTTTCTATCAAGAATTTTGGTAAGCCTCTTTTGCCCGAAATGAGTTGGAATGTTCTTCGCTCGCTAATGCTGGCAAGCTCGCTCATGGCAATGCTTAAATAATCCAGTGCAATGGCTAATGGTTCTCCATGAAAATTTCCACCGGATATAATGAGGTTTTCTTCGTGAAAAACTAGTGGATTGTCGGTTACGGCATTTATCTCTTTTTCAAACACTTCTTTTACTTGCGAAACGGCAAACTTTACGGCACCATGTACTTGAGGTACGCAGCGGAAAGAATAGGGATCTTGCAAGTGCTCTTTTGCTTGGCTTGCAATGGTGCTGCCGGATAAAAAGTCCAATACATTTTTGGCACTTTCTATTTGTCCTTTATGATTGCGCACACGCTGTATGGCGGGATGAAACGGTGCTAAAGACGCATTGAATGCATCTACCGAAATGGCTGCCGTAAGGTCGGCTAGTTTTTCTACGCGCTCGCTTTCAATAATAGAAAAGCAGCCCCACGAACTCATAAACTGTGTACCGTTGAGCAGGGCAAGCCCTTCTTTTGCTTTGAGTTTTATGGGCGAAAGTCCTGCCAGTTTAAGTGCTTGAGATGCCTCCATTTTTTCGCCTCGGTAACGTACAGTACCCAAGCCTAATAGAGGAAGCGAAAGGTGAGCCAGTGGTGCCAAATCGCCCGATGCTCCTAATGAACCAACTTCCCACACTACGGGTAAGATATCGTTGTTGAGCATGGCAGTAAGCAATTGGATTACTTCTGTGCTAATGCCAGAGTGGCCTAACGATAGCCCTTTTATTTTTAGAAGCATCATTAGCCTCACCACTTCGCTGCGCACTTCATCGCCCATGCCGCAAGCGTGGCTCATTACAAGGTTTTGTTGTAATTGCTCTAATTGGTTTTCGTTGATGGCAACATCGTATAATGCGCCAAATCCGGTGTTGATGCCATAGTAGGTAGCGTTTTTTTCTTGTAGTTTTTGCTCTAAGAAAGCGCGGTTGGCGGCTACTTTTTTTAAACTTTCTTCCGATACATGTATAGATTCTTTGGGTTGTTGAAGAAATGTTTTCAAATCTTTAATGGTAAGTTCCCTGTTGGTTATTTCTTTCATAATTTCAGCAAAAGTAAAAATCAAACGTGTTGAAAATTTTTGATTCACCACAGAAATTGTAAATATGCCGCGTGGAGATTACAAATAAAGAATTTGCGATTGTATTTGAGTTGTTGCATGGTTATCTTAAAGCAACTTATACATCGGAGTCGGCATCGGTAGAGGTTTTTAAGCAGATATTAACTGAAGTGGCAGTTACCGCAAAAGCGGATAAGGTGGAGCGTGTAATGATTGTTTCAAACAATCCGGAAAAGTTGAATCAGGTAGATATGTTTAGAGTAATTACGGAATGTGTGCCATTTTATTTTGGTATAAAGGTTGCGTTCTATGATTTATATCCAACACATGTTGAGGTACATAAATTTGGTGAAATGATTGCTCAAAACAGGGGTATAGATGCTAAGTATTTTATAGAACTCGAACTTGCAGAAGAATGGGTGCAAGAAAACTAATTTTTATTCTTGGTTTCTTACTGTTGTATGTGCGCTTTGCGGTTGCAGAAAGTACGTTGGGTATCAATATTATTGTGCCGCAGGTGTTGTTAGATACTTCTATTACAGCCATTACGGTAGTAGATTTTAAAAACCTTTTGCAAGATGCTTGTAACTGTAAGGTTACAGTAAATGGCAAAACCACTAAGGTGAATATTTTTTTGCCGTTTGTAACCGATTCTATGGCTGCTGCTCCAACTCGTTTTTCGCAAGCAGCCACCTTTCCGTATAAGCATGTTCCTGCACACCAGTACGAATGGCAACACGCCATAGATCGCAAGGGGCGTTATCAATTGATGTTGAATGCTTCTTCGTTTCAGGGTGTAAGTTTTGGCATGTATGGATTGTTGCAAGAAAAACTTGATTTTAAGTTTTTGCATCCTCGGCAAACTATTGTGCCGCATTTTAAGGAGTGGCCGTTGAAAGAAGCGTTTGTGTGGAAAGCGGAGCCATTGTTTGATAAAAAAGGATTTCACTTACATACCCAACATCCATTGGAGCTTACCGAGCAGTTGCACAATGGAAATATGCCCAATGCTTTGAACGATGTAAAGGCATATATAGATTGGTTGGCACGTAATGGCCAAAACTATTTCGAGTTTTGCTTGTTGCGCAGTGTAAATAAAAAGGAATGGATTCCGCATGCTACTGCTATTACAAATTATGTACATCAGCGTGGTTTATTAGCTGCGGTAGATGTTTCGCTGCACATGATTCAGCAAAAAACATTTCAACTGTATGGTAGTTCAGTTAATAAGAAGAAGCAAATTGCTGCTAATTTGGAATGGCTGAACCAAGCTAAGTGGGATTTCATAAATATGGAATTTTCTACTGCAGAATTTATTGGAGGCAACAAAAAGAAGAAAGAGCAGTTGAGGCAATATATCCTTGAATGGTTGCAAAATAACTCTACCACCAAGTTAATGGGAAGGCAGCATGTAGTAAAGCATGAAAACGAACTTGGAAGTAAGAAACATACCGCAAATACTACTGTTGTTACCGATATAGATAAGCAGCGGGGCGTATTGGCTCACACCGTTATGTTTTACACTATGAGCGAAGAAAAAGCTCCTGTGTATGAGAACGAAAATCTGCGCCATATTTTAAGTTTTATGCTAGAGGAGCATAAGCAGCGCGAAACTTGGTACTACCCTGAAAGCGCCTACTGGATTACGTTTGACAATTCTGTGCCTATGCTGCTTTTGCCTTATTTGCAGGCACGACTTGCCGATATTGATACTTGCGTACATTACAATATTCCCGGGCATATAACTTTTTCTTCGGGCTGGGAGTGGGGCTATTGGTTAGTAGATTGGAGCATAGCACAATGGAGTTGGAAGCACACTACAAATGGCAAGTTGCAAGAGCGCGCTGCTACTATGTATGCACATCGTTTAACCGATTCTGCTATACATACGATATTCGATTCTACTTTGCAGTTGCAGCAACAGTATTTAAAAGACAGCACTTTAATGCAGTGGCTTACGGCTATGACTATTACCGATGAAATTGCAATAAAGAAAGTAGCAAACGAGTATCACCCGCGCCCAGATTGGAGCTATAAATATATTCGCAATAAGGCTTCGCTTGCACAAATAGAACAGCTAAAAGCTACCGTTGTTCCTCAGCTTCGCTCATTTGCCGAAAAAGGTTTGCAGTTGGCAATGGCAGCAAGACGCAAGCAGCCTGCTATGTTAGATACTGCAAATCTAAATGCCGAAATAATTGACGGGCTTGAAATTACTGCATGGCGAGCCTATCACAGATACTATACTTTGCAATATATAATGGCAAAAAGAATGGCAGCCATTACAAAGGAAAAGTTTGCGGCCGATTCTTTGTTGTTGCAAGCGGCAGCCATTAGAAACCACTGTATGCAGTTGGTAGATAATCGTGAAAGAAAGTATAGGTATTCAACAGATTTAATTGCACGTAAGCGATGGGATTACACAGCATACCACTTTGGTTATTTGTATCCGGTATCGAATCTGCACTTTTGGAATAGAGAAGAACAGCAGGCAAAGAAAAACCAGTATCGCCCGTTGTTTATGAATATCTGGAACATTGCAAGAATTATTGGTTTGGTAAAGTAAGTTTTCTTTCGTTTTACTTTTTTCCTTTTACATTAGATTTTACTGCATAGGCATGTATGAGTAATCAAAGTTTTAATCTTAGGCATTTGCGGCATTTGGCTTTGCCATTGCTGTTGGTGTTGTTTTTGGTGTTTCAGCCATTGCCAAAGCGCATTGATGGTGCGGCAGAGAGCATCTCTGATGTAATTGCAACCCAGTATAAATTGTTTGAATCTATAGCCGATAATGCACCACTGGTAAATGAATGTTTTAGCGGTAAGAGCAATTTTAAACTGCTGAATAATCTGGAGCAGCAGCATTTTGGTTTGTTTTTTTATAGAAGCGACAGCCTTGTATTTTGGACTAAAAACAGCGCCATACCATTTGGTGATTTTTCAACATTACGTAATGTTTCGTTGCAGAAATTGCAAAATGGCTGGTACATTGTTTTTAAAAAAAACATATCGGCACAGCAGCTAATGCTCGGATTGCTGCCACTTAAATTTGATTTCAATCCACAAAGTACGGTACTTAAAAATAGTTTTTATCCGCTCTATAAACTCAGTTACTCAGAGATAAATATTGGGGCAAAAGAAGACACAATTGCCAATACCGCAGCGCGTGCAGTAAAAGCACCGGATGGCACTACATTGTTTTTTATCCAAAAGGTAAATGCTGATAGCGAAAGCAGTGCAGACCATTTTTCTATAGTGTTGTTCTTGCTCATTATTCTTGGTGTTGGCATATATTTTCATCGTTTGGTTGCTTGGGTTTTTACTACTAAAGGGGTTGCTGCATCTGTAGCCTTGGCAGTGTTTGGATTTATGAGTTTTTATGCGCTTTTATATGGATTGAAGCAAAATTTCAGTTATTTTCTTCATGAGTTTTTTCAGCCGGAATTGTATTCCTCCGGATTTACTTTTTTATCGCTTTTTGATTTGCTGCTGCTGAGTGGTTTTGTTTTATGGATGGTTAGTTTCTACACCACCAGGTTAGGGTTTGCTTACACAGCAGGCAATGCGAAGTGGAAGCGCTGTTTTTATCAGTTTTTATTGATGCTTTCGGTGTATGGTTTTTCAATGTTTATTGCTTATGCCATCAAAACATTGGTGCTGGATTCGGCAATTTCTTTTCAGTTGTTTAATCTATTGAATCTAAGCATCTATAGTTTTGTAGGGCTGCTATGTGTGGCACTGTTGATGTTTACACATTTTCTGATTAGCAGCAAAGCCATAAAACTGATAAATGGCATTGCCCTTCCGGTTTCATTTTTTGTAGTGTTTGGTTTGGTTTTGGCTGTGGTTTTTAGCGCTGTTTTTGTGTTGCTACATATTGCTGAAATATACATTGCTGCGGCTTTATGGACAACTGCCTGGTTGTTTATCTTCATGTTTGTATATCAAGAATCGTTTACTTTAAAGCGTATCTCTAGCCTGTTGATTATAGTAGGTATGTACAGTGTGCTGGCTACCTATTTGTTTGAAAATTTATTTGAAGTACGGGAACGCAATCTTAGAAAGCTAGTTGCAGAAACCTTGTTGCAAGAGCGCGATTATTTTACTGAAAGTAATTTTGAAGCTACACGAAAAGCAATAGAAGCCGATACAGTAATTGCAGCATCGCTTACACATAGTAAGGAAAATGAAGGCTTTATTAAAGAAAAGTTGCTGTCGGAATATTTGACGAAGTATTTGAATAAATACAACGCTTCGGTGTACTTCAGCGATACGCTTAGTGCCAATGAATATACATGGAGCGTACAAAAGTATGGCACATCCAAGTCGCGTTTTAGTTCGTTGAAATTCGTAACAGATTCATCGGGTTATGGAAGCTATGTAGCTTTGCTTTTTCAGCATAGTGCCACACCTTTTGCCATTGAGTTGAAGCCAAGAATTTATGAAACGGAAAACCTTTACAATCGCTTGCTGGCAGATAATTATATGGCAGATAAAGTAAGCGAAGAAGGTTTTAGTTATGCAGTGTATAGAGGCAATAAATTATTGGTGCAGCGTGGCGACTACAGCTACCCGCTTTTTTGGAAAAATACATTCGATTTTAAGGGTGAGCGTGAGCAGTTTATTGATGTAGATAATTGGGAACACAATATCCTAAAAGGTGAGAACCAGAAGAAGGTAATCGTTACCGTAAAACAAGAAAGTTTGTTTGAGCCAATTGCATTGCTTTCATACATATTTACTTTCTTTTTGTTGTTTATTTTATTGGTGCAGCTTGCAGCAAGTGATTACAAAATTTTCCTTAGTAAGGAAGCCTTTCTTAGATTTTTTTACCAGTCGTTTAAGGCAAGATTAAACTATGCCATGTTCTTTATTATAGTAACATCTTTTATAGCCATTGGCTATATTACCATTACATTTTTTTCGGAACAGTATAATGGTTATTTAAGCGAGAAAGCGGTTATTAAAGAAAAGGCAATAGTGAATGCTTTGAATTTTAGCTTAAGCCGTATTGCTTCGTTTCAGTGGCTTGCAGTTGAGAAAGTTATTGTTCCCGAGTTAGAAAAAAATTCTTTTGCCAATAATGCCGATGTGAATTTTTTCGATGATTCCGGCAACTTGGTATATACATCGCAAGCTCCATTGTTTGAGCGCGGAATTATATCCAAAAAGATAAATCCGGAAGCCTTTATTCATCTGCGAAATTCAAACGAGAATCAAATAAACATAAGCGAACAAATAGGCGCGCTTAGTTATCGTTGCTCTTACTACAAGTTGCAGCATGGTACAGCGTTGGTTGGGTTTCTTGCTTTTCCGTATTTTGAGAGTAGCCTAACTGCCGATGATGAAATAAGTTCCTTCTTAATTGCTCTTCTAAATGTGTATGTGTTTCTATTGATTGGAGCAATTGTGGTTTCATATTTCATCTCAAAATCGGTTACGCGCCCGCTTAATTTTATTGCAGAAAAAATGCAGATTGTAAATTTAGGTAAGCGCAACGAGCTAATTGAGTGGAATAGTAGAGATGAAATTGGCGTATTGGTACGGCAGTATAACAGAATGATTAGGGAACTGGAAAACAGTGCAGAACAATTGGCGCGCACAGAAAGGGAAAGCGCATGGCGCGAGATGGCAAAGCAAATTGCCCATGAGATTAAAAACCCGCTTACTCCCATGAAGTTGAGTATCCAATACCTGCAAAAAGCTATAGACGAGAAAAACCCGCGCGTACATGAATTGGCAGCAAAAGTTACACAAACATTGGTAGAGCAAATAGATAACTTATCTGCAATTGCAACTTCGTTTTCATCGTTTGCCAAGATGCCTAAAGGCGAAAACGAAGCCGTAGATTTGAATATAATGCTGCAGGGTATTTGCGAGTTGTTTGGCAAGGAAGAAAATGTATCGGTTAGCTTTACCACTAGTGTAGAAAAACCAATGGTGTTTGCCGATAAAAACCAATTGCTGAGTGTGTTTAATAATTTGGTAAAGAATGGCATACAATCAGTGCCTGAATCGCAAGGCCCAACAATAGACATTGCCATAAGCGAGCAGCACGAAATGATTCAGGTAAAAGTGATAGATAATGGCATCGGTATTTCGGAAGAAAATTACTCAAAAGTGTTTGTTCCAAACTTTACCACAAAATCGAGCGGCACAGGCTTGGGGCTTGCTATTGCGCTGCAAATTATAGAGGGTGCAGGAGGTGCTATTTGGTTTGAAAGTGTGGTAGGGCAAGGCACTTCATTTTTTGTAGTGTTGCCTAAAATGAAATAGTTGTTGTGCAGCATTTACCCTGCTCGTAAATTAAATTTGAATGCCTTCGGAATGAAATTTACTTTTATGCCGAATTGCCGTATGAACTATCAAATACCTTTCAACAAACCATTTATTGCAGGTAACGAACTGAGCTATATTAAGCAGGCAGTTGAGCGGGGGCAAATTTCCGGTGATGGCGTTTTTACCAAGTTGTGCCAACGCTATTTTGAGCAGCATTATAGCTTTAAAAAAGCTCTGCTTACCACTTCTTGCACCGATGCGCTGGAAATGGCGGCCATACTTTTAGATATTCAACCGGGCGATGAAGTTATTGCTCCGTCTTACACATTTGTATCTACCGTAAATGCTTTTGTGTTGCGCGGTGCCAACATCGTTTTTGCCGACTCAAAACCCAGCGAGCCTAACATAGATGAAACAACTTTAGAAGCACTTATTACGCCTCGAACAAAGGCAATAATAGTGGTGCATTACGCAGGTGTGGCTTGCAATATGAATGCAATTACAGCCATAGCGCAGCAGCATCAATTGTATGTAGTAGAAGATGCTGCACAGGCCATAGATAGTTACTATAAACCTATCGGAAAAGTTCCGCAGGCACTAGGTACTTTGGGGCATTTGGCTGCCTTCTCATTTCACGAAACAAAAAATATTACTTCGGGCGAAGGAGGAATGCTGGTAGTTAACGATGAAAAGTTTATTAAACGGGCAGAAGTTATTCGCGAAAAGGGAACAAACCGCACGGCATTTTTTAGAGGTGAAGTAGAAAAATACGATTGGGTAGATATTGGTTCATCCTTTCTTCCATCCGAAATTATTGCTGCATTTTTATGTGCACAATTAGAAAAAATAAGCGCTATACAGCAAAAGCGCATACAAATTTGGCAACAGTATTACGATGCACTTTTACCGCTTGCCCAACAAGGAAAAATTTCTTTGCCTTTTATTCCCAACTATGCTACCAATAATGCCCATATTTTTTACATAGTATGTAATACGGAAGCGGAGCGTAGTGCTTTGGTGGCGCATTTAAAGCAGAAAGGAATTTATGCAGCATTTCATTACCAGTCGCTCCATACCAGTCCGTTTTATGTAAAGCAAAACCAGCCGCCACATTTGCCCAATAGCATTCGGTACAAAGAGTGTTTATTGCGCCTGCCATTGTATTACGAACTTAGCAGCGAGTCGGTGGCATTGGTAGTGTCGGAGATTGGTGCGTTTTGGGGTAAAGAAAGCTAATCTTTTGCCTATATTTGTTTTGTGAAAATATTAGGGATTTCCGCTTTCTACCATGATTCTGCAGCCGCAGTAATTAAGGAAGGGGAAATAATTTGTGCCGCACAGGAAGAGCGTTTTACGCGCAAAAAACACGATGAATCTTTCCCTATAAATGCTATTGAATTTTGCATAAAGCAATCGGGTATAGATATTGGGAGTTTCGATGCTATTGTTTTTTACGATAAACCTTTGCTGAAGTTTGAGCGCCTGCTCGAAACGTATTATGGTTTTGCTCCCAAGGGAATAGAATCATTTGTTACGGCAATTCCCGTGTGGCTTAAAGAAAAAATGTTTTTGAAACGTGTAATGCACGAAGAGCTTTCAAAAATAAAGGGCTATAAAAAAGGGAAAGTAAAATTTCTGTTTCCGGAGCATCACCTTTCTCATGCAGCTAGTGCATTTTATGCTTCGCCATATAAAGAAGCTGCAGTGCTTACCATTGATGGCGTTGGCGAATGGGCCACTGCTTCTATTTGCCATGGCAAAGGCAAGCAGCTTACTATACTAAAAGAGCTTAGATTCCCACATTCGTTGGGCTTACTCTATTCAGCCTTTACTTATTTTCTTGGGTTTAAGGTAAATAGTGGAGAGTATAAGCTAATGGGCTTAGCACCTTATGGCAATCCCAATGCGCCCGAAGTGGCAGCGTATATCAATACCATTAAAACCAAACTGGTAGATATAAAAGAAGATGGATCAATATGGTTAGATCAATCGTACTTTAATTATGCCACCGGTTTGCGTATGGTGCACGATGCCAAGTGGGAAGCGCTGTTTGGCTTTAAACGCAGGGCAGAAACCGATGAATTACAGCAGCATCACTGCAACTTGGGCTATGCAATTCAAGTAGTTACCGAAGAAGTAGTGCAAAAAATGGCACAAGAAGCAAAGCGCCTTACCGGATGCGATGCATTGTGTATGGCAGGCGGAGTAGCTTTAAATTGTGTGGCAAATGGCAAGCTGTTGCGCTCAGGTATTTTCAAAAATATATTTATTCAACCTGCTGCAGGCGATGCAGGCGGAGCCTTAGGCGCAGCATTGGCAGCTTACTTTATTTATTTTGGTAAGGAGCGCAAAGATTGTACTGCACAAGATGAAATGAAAGGAGCTTATTTAGGTCCCGAATTTTCAAATATAGATACGGAGCACACTATCCAAAAGTACAATGCCGTAGCAAAAAAGTTCGAATCGTTTGATGCACTTGCTGCCACAACAGCCGATTTAATCAATGGCGGCAATGTGGTTGGTTGGGTACAAGGCAGAATGGAGTTTGGCCCAAGGGCACTTGGCAACCGCACTATTTTAGGCGATGCCCGCAATCCCGAAATGCAGAAAAAGCTAAACCTTAAAATTAAATATCGCGAAGGCTTTCGTCCATTTGCTCCTTCGGTAAAGGCAGAAGATTGTACCGAGTATTTCGATTTGCAGAGCAATTCGCCTTATATGCTTATAGTAGCACCTGTAAAAGAAAGTAGAAGAAACAAAATGCCCGAAGGCTATAATTCGCTCCCTTTATTGGAACGGCTTTATGTGCAGCGTAGCGATTTGCCTGCCATTACACATATAGATTTTAGCGCTCGCGTACAAACCATACATAAAGAAACCAACCCGCGCTATTGGCAGTTGCTAGATACATTTAAGCAAAAAACAGGCTGTGGTGTAATGGTAAATACCAGTTTTAATGTGCGTGGAGAACCACCTGTGTGCACGCCCGAAGATGCCTATCGGTGTTTTATGCGCACCGAAATGGATTATTTGGTGGTGGGCGATTATTTGTTTAAAAAGACGGAGCAGCCGGAATGGCAAGAAAAGGAAACGTGGAAGAATGAATTTACATTAGATTAAGCGTACAACATGGATAATTCAAAAGTGAAACAAAAAGAAACAATGCTTACACTTTGTGTAGCGTTTGTGGTGTGGTATTTACTCTCAAAATCGCATCCCAATTGGATGTTGTATGCCGGAGTACTAATAGGATTGGTAGGTATGTTTTCAGATTTTCTTTCTGAAAAAATTCATTGGGCGTGGATGAAGTTGGCAGAGGGCATGGGTTGGGTAATGAGTAAGGTAGTGCTGTCCATAGTATTTTATGTTTTTTTACTTCCGTTTGCGCTGTTGGCAAAGCTGATGGGAAACAACAGCATGCAGCCTAAACGCCAGCCCGATTCTTATTATCATACTCGCAACCATACTTACCAAAGCAAAGATTTGGAGCAAGTTTGGTAAGGTAATGGCGTAAGTAATAAACAGAGGTGGGTTTAAAAACAGATGATAATTATAGTTGGAATGCTGCAAAAGAAAAGGGATATTGGCAGTCTTTTTTTAATAGAGAAGTATATGGTAGATTTTAAAATAAATAGTTGCGGTGAATAAGTGGGATATTGAAATACATGCCAAGCAAAGTTGGCTTTCACTCAATTTTAAAGAAATGTGGCGCTATCGCGACCTCATGTATATGTTTGTGAAGCGCGATGTAGTAGCAACCTATAAGCAAACGGTGTTAGGCCCGCTTTGGTTTTTTATTCAGCCGCTGCTTACAACTGCAATTTTTATTGTGGTGTTTGGGCGTGTGGCTCAGCTGCCTACCGATGGCAGCCCAAGCATATTGTTTTATTTGGGCGGAGTGGTAATGTGGCAATACTTTTCAACCAGCCTTACCGCCACTTCCAATACTTTTGTTAGCAATGCAAACATATTTGGGAAAGTCTATTTCCCTCGTTTAATACTGCCATTGTCTATGGCAATAGCAAACCTCATAAAGTTTTCTGCGCAATTATTGCTGTATGTAGCAGCGGTAGGCTATTACTATTTTAATTCAACCTACCAAGTTGCGCCCAATAGCAGTTTACTGTTTTTTCCACTGCTTATTGTAATTATGATAATCAGTTGCCTTGGTATAGGCATGATTATTACTTCGCTTTCTATAAAGTATCGCGATATTCAGTTTCTTACCGGATTTGGAGTGCAGCTTTTTATGTATGCCACTCCGGTAATTTATCCACTTAGTTCGGTGCCCGAAAAAATAAAGGCCATCATGCTTTACAATCCAATGTGTGCGGTAATTGAAGGTACGCGATTTGGCTTTACAGGTATGGGTGCATTTAATTTACAAATTCTTTTTCCTGCGTTGCTTTCTTCGGTAGTATTGTTTGCTGCCGGCTTAATAGTTTACAACCGTATGGAAAAATCTTTTATTGATACGGTATAAGTTGAAATGAGTATAGTATTAAAGGTTGATGGCGTTTCTAAAATGTATAGGCTGGGAGTTACCGGAGCGGGAACGCTTGCCGAAGATTTGCAGCGCTTTTGGAAAGGGTTGTTGGGTAAAGACGATTTACTGGCACTTGCCGAAGAAAATGATCGCACGGTTAAGGGAAATTCATCGCATGTGTGGGCTTTGCGCGATGTGAATTTTGAAATAGAAAAAGGAGATGTGTTGGGCGTAATTGGAAAAAACGGAGCAGGGAAATCAACTCTGCTTAAAATTCTTTCACGCGTTACAACTCCAACCACCGGTTCATTAAAGGCCAAAGGAAGAATTGCCAGTTTGCTGGAGGTTGGCACAGGTTTTCACCCCGAATTAACCGGAAGAGATAATATTTATTTAAACGGTGCAATTTTAGGTATGACCCGTGCCGAAATTACACGCAAGTTCGATGAAATTGTAGATTTTTCGGGTGTAGAGCGCTATATAGATACTCCGGTGAAGCGCTATTCTTCGGGTATGTATGTGCGCTTGGCATTTGCAGTTGCTGCACATTTAGAACCCGAAATTTTAATTGTAGATGAAGTGCTGGCAGTGGGCGATGTAGAATTCCAAAAGAAATGCTTAGGCAAAATGAACGATGTGTCGAAAAAAGAAGGACGCACCGTTTTGTTTGTGAGCCACAATATGGGCGCAGTGCAGGAATTGTGCAATAAAGCCATGCTGATGCAACACGGAACCGTAAAAGAATTTGGTGAAACTTCGCGCGTAATTACCACTTACCTCAATAGTTTCAGAAATCAAGAAAGCTCTTACGATTTGCGCGAACATCAAAACCGCGAAGGCAATAAGAACGTAGAAATAACAAGCTACGAATTTCAAAACGAACATGGTGAGCATATAGATAGTTTTCTTGCAGGGCAAAGCGGCAAAATTATATTGAATTTTAAAGTGAATAAACCCAACCACATAAACACACTTCACTTTTCTATCCGCGCAAGCGATGATATGGATAAGAATGTGTTTCACATGTCGAATTCGGTGGCAAACGGGATAGAGTTTAAAATAGATGATACCGTAAAAGAAGGAACGGTGGCTTGCAGTTTCGAAAGCCTTCCGATACAGCCGGGAGTTTATTACCTGCACTTCTTTGTGAGCGACCTTCAGGAAGTTTTCGATCACGTGCATTATGGCGGAAAATTGGAGGTAGAATCCGGCAATTTTTTTGGTACCGGAAAACTACCGCCCACAGGAACATTACTTGTAAAAAACAACTGGAGTTTGAAACCCAATAATTAAGATGAGAGTTCTAATTTTATTAGATGCCTTTAGCCTTGGAGGTGCCGAAAAGCAAGCATTGCTTTTTGCAGAATGGTTGCAGAATACCAAAGGCGAAACTGTAGAAATTTGGGCGTTTATGCCCGGAGATGGCTCTGCCAAAATACTATGCGATCGCTACAAACTTAAAACCCGCGTTATTGGTTATTTCCGCGGTTTGGCACGCTTTCTTTATCCCAAACAAATTTGGGAATACTCAAAGTTATTCAATGAATTTAAGCCCGATGTGTTGATGGGTTATACCAACCAACCTAATTTGCTACTCGGTTTGGTTTGGAAACATACTACTGCAAAAACATTTATTTGGGGGCAACAAGGTATAGAAGCAGCAGGTTATCCGTTTAGTAAAAAGGCCGATAAAATTGCCTTGGAGAGCACTCCGTATTTTATATCTAACTCTACTAATGGAGCCGAATTTTTAAAGAAAGAATTACATGTGCCGGCAGAAAAAGTAATGGTAGTGCTCAACGGCCCCGAAATGGTGCAGCCGCTTTATACTAAAAGCGACTGGCGCAAAAAACTCGGCTTGGCAGAGAATGATTTTGTAGCCTTAATGGTTGCACATATTGCTTTGCGCAAAGACCACGATACCGCCATTAAGGCATGGAAAATAGTGGTAGAAACATTAGTGGCAAAAGGCATACAACCTATTATACTTTTTGCGGGCATATTTGGCGATGCCACTCCGCATTTATTAGCGCAGGTAATAGAAAGTGGCTTGTATCCGTATGTAAAGTTCTTAGGTAATGTGCAAGATATTTCGGGCTTAAATTTGGCATCCGATATTCATATACTAAGTTCACATACCGAAGGTTTGCCTAACTCTTTGCTCGAAGCCATGCGCTGGGGTTTGCCTGTGGTGGGTACCGATATTCCGGGTATTCGAGAAGCTTTGGGTAATGAAAACAACGATTGCCTTGCAAAGCCAAAGGATGCACAAGATTTAGCTGCTAAAGTGGTGGCATTGGCTTTAGATAAATCGCTGCAGCAGCAAGTTGGCAAACGCAATAAGGAACGCATAGAGCAGCATTTTCGCTTAGATGAAATGTGCCGTGTGCATTACGATATTATGCAAAAGGAAGTGTCAAAAAAATAGGTAAAAGGGATGTGTGGTATAGCAGGTATTATTTCTACCAATCAGCATTTGCATACCCAAGCGGTGCTGCAAAAAATGGCAGATTCGCTTCAGCATCGCGGACCCGATGGTAATGGTTCTTATACACACAGCACAGTTTCTTTAGTTCATACACGTCTTTCTATTATAGACCCAAGCCTTGGTAAGCAACCCATGCTTTCGGCCGATAAAAATTTGGCAATTACTTTCAACGGAGAAATTTACAACTACAAGGAACTAAAGGCAGAACTGCGCCATTCGGGTTTTACCTTTAATACAGATTCCGATACAGAGGTAATTCTTTATGCCTACCAAAAATGGGGGAAGGAATGTGTAAAGCGCTTTCGTGGTATGTTTGCTTTTTGTATTGCCGATTTTAGAAAGCAAACCTGTTTTTTGGCACGCGACCCACTTGGTATTAAGCCATTGGTATTTTATCAAAACAACCATGTATTTGCCTTTGCTTCCGAAATTCAAGCACTCAAAACTATTCCGCAGTTCGATCAAAGTATAGAACTTGCTTCACTCGATTATTACTTGTGGCTTTCGTATATCCCTGCTCCCTATTCAATTTACAAAAAGGTGAAAAAGTTGCTTCCGGCTCATTGCATGGAAGTAGATTTTAATGGCAGTATTGTAAGCAACGAATGTTTTTGGAAACTTGAATTTAAGCCCAATTACAAACGTAGCTCTCATGAATGGATTGAGCGCACGGGTGAAGTAATTAAGCAAAGTGTACAAGCGCATTTAGTTTCCGATGTGCCGTTTGGAGCTTTTCTTTCGGGTGGTATTGATTCTACACTGGTGGTAAAGTACATGAGCGAACTACTCAGTACTCCGGTTAAAACGTTCACCATATCTTTTGAAGAACAAGACTTTAATGAGTTGCCATACGCGCAGCAAGCCGCCAAAATTTTGGGTGTAGAGCATCACCACGAAACCGTGAAAGCCGATGCCTTGGGAATTTTGCCGCAACTGGTAAAGCACTATGGCGAACCTTATGCCGATAGCTCGGCAGTGCCCACTTATTATGTGAGCAAAATGGCGCGTAAACATGTGCCAATGGTGCTTTCTGGCGATGGAGGCGATGAATGCTTTTTAGGTTATCCGCGCTATGCCGAATGGTTGAAATATTTAGATAGAAAGTTGGCTGTGCCTGCATGGAAAGCTGCATTGCTTCCTATGGCGCACAAACTTTTTCCGCAGCGATATGCTCCGTTGCGCCCCACGCCAAATGTTTATAGCTTTTTGCGCTTTACCGAGTATTTAAAACATCCGGTACGCCAGCAGCTATGGCGCAGCGAATTTCATTCAAGCATTCAAACACGCTGGTTAGAAATAGAAAATGAATTTAAGTCGCTTGCCTATACTTCTAAATTGAACAAGGCAAAGCACACCGACCAAAAGAGTTATATGGTGTACGATGTGCTTACCAAGGTAGATGCTGCCAGCATGATGAATAGTTTGGAAGTGCGCACGCCTATTATTGATAAAGATGTGTTTGAATTTGCGGCTACTATTCCACCCGAAGTAATGCTGAATATGCAGCATGGAAACCAACCACAAGAAAAATTTTTGCTGAAAAGCTTATTGGCAACATCGTTTCCCGATAATTTTATTCATCGCAGAAAAGCCGGATTTGGCATGCCCTTGCAACATTGGTTAGATGTAAATAATGGAAAACTTTTCCCGGAAATAAGAGCGCGGCTTTGCAATAAAAATTCACGCCTATCAGAGTATTTTACCGAAAGTGGCATTGATTTGCTGATAAATAAACGCGAATACGAGCGACATATAGGAACCGAGCAGGTGGTGTGGCAATTGCTATTTTTAGATGAATGGCTAAACCTACAATAATGCAGCAGCGAAAGAAAATACTTGTTTTTTTGCCGTTTCTCACGCGTGGAGGTGCCGAAACTCAAGGGCTGTTGCTGGCTAAAGGTTTAAAGCAACACGGGTTTGAAGTATTGGTGTGCGGGTTTAAACTAAAGCAAGGTGAAGAAACTCTTTTACAAGAATTAGAAGCCTCCCAAATTGCATATACAACACTTCCCTTTGGCATGGATGTATTTGCCGGAAGAGCTTCGATGTGGGCTGCCTGTTGGAGTTTTAAAGGATTTTTGAAGGCGCATCAAGTAAATGTGATTATACCTTTTACATGGTGGTGCAATTTTTTAAGTGCAATAGTTTTTCGCTTTGCAGGTGTAAGGCAATGTTTTTGGAATCAGCGAAGTGTGGATACGCATGTGCCGATTCGCAAGGTTGAGAAGTTGATACCCGTAAGCAGGCTTACCTTTGTTTCTAATTCTAACCCCGGGAAAAAATTTATTGCTGAAAGATTTGGTATAGCTAAGGAGCGTGTAGCAATCATTCACAACGGTATAAAGCAACAAGCGCACTCAAATACCAATTTGCTGCCGCAAGATATTGGAATTGATTCTACAGATATGGTGATGGTAATGGTGGCTAATTTCTTTCCCGAAAAAGATGCTTCTACCGTTGTGCGCGGAGTAGATTTGCTGCGGCATAAAATTCCCAATATAAAAATGCTGTTTGTTGGCAATGCAGATTCTTACAATGGCAGAGATACAAAAGCGCTGGCATTTGATTTGCAGTTGTGTGAAAACATAAAGTTCGTAAACTCCATTCGTGAGGTTGGAGCAGTATTAAAAATGGCGCATCTGGGCGTTTTGTCAAGCACTTCGGAAGGTTGCCCCAACAGTGTTTTAGAATATATCAATTATGGTTTGCCGGTATTGGCAACCAATATCGAAGCCATTGCAGATGTTACCGGAAAGGAATATCCTTTTTTGTTTCACGTAAAAGATGAAAATGACTTTGCCGAAAAAGCATTGATGCTGCTGCAATCGGAGAACTTGAGGCAACAAACGGCAGCGAAATTGCAACAAACGGTGCTGCCGGAATTTTCAACCCCAAAAATGATTGAGCAATTTTTGAGTTTAATTGTATAGGTTTATTGTAAATGAATAGCAGCTCCACACTTCCTTTGGTTTCCTTTATTATTCCTTGCTACAATCAAGGCAATTTGATTGTGGAAACGGTAATGTCTGCACTTAATCAGCAGTATGCCCATATTGAAGTTTGGGTAATTAACGATGGCTCTACCGATGCCGCCACGCTTGAAGCATTAAAGAATTTGCCGGCCAATGTTCAGCAAGTGAGTATTGAAAATGCAGGGCCGAGTGTAGCGCGAAACTTGGCAGTAAAGCAGTGCAAGGGCAAATATATTGTGCCGTTAGATGGTGATGATTTAATACTTCCCGATACATTAGAAAAAGCGATACCCATATTAGAATCTAATGAAAGTATTGCTGTGGTGTATGGAAATAATCAATTATTTGGAGCAAAGAACGAATTGATAATTCAAACCAATTTTAACCCACGCCAAATACTGCTTTACAATACCATTGCTTTTTGCTCTGTAATAAGAAGAACTGCCTACGAACAAGTAGAAGGACTGGATGAATGGATGAGCAAGAAGGGTTTAGAGGATTGGGAATTTTGGATAAAGCTATACGAAGCCAATTGGCAATTTTATTATGTGAACCATACTTTTTTTAAGATACGTGTAAGCGAGGCTTCGCGTACTTTTCAGGTTGCCAATAAAAATTTGGAGGCGCTAAAGGAATATGTTTGGAAAAAACATGCGGTTACTTTAGCTAAGCAATACGAATTGCTATATCACGAAAATAAGAACTTGCCTAAAAGCACCGCCTATCGCTTAGGAAATATGCTAATAGCACCATTGCGAATTATTAAAAAACTATTTAAGTAATGGCAGCAGTACGCTCCGAAAACAATTTTGATATTATACGCTTGGTGGCAGCTATTATGGTTATAGTTACACATTCGTATGCGCTTTTGGGTAAATCGGAGCACGATTGGTTGTGGCAACTAACTTTGGGTACATTACAGTTTAGCCATCTTGGCGTGGCTGTATTTTTTGTAATAAGTGGTTATCTTATTTCGCAAAGTGCATTTGCCTCAAAAACATGGAAAGGCTATTTGTGGCGAAGAGTGCTGCGTATTTTTCCGGGTTTACTGGTGGTGCTGTTGTGTTCTACTTTTGTATTGGGAGCAGTGGTAACCAATCTCCCCTGGCACAGTTATTTTACACGCCCCGATACATATCTGCATCTTGTTTCTATATCGCTGTATCGTTTGTATTTACATCTTCCGGGAGTGTTTGAAAACAATTCTAATACTGCCGTAAATGGCTCTTTGTGGACACTTGCTTACGAGTTTACAATGTACTTAGTAGTAATAGTTGCGTATTTGCTTGGCATATTGCAGCGTAAAAATGTAATAGCTGTTTTATGGTTGTTTATGCTGGCAATTAGAATATATGTTGGCAGCAATTACTTTGTGTATAGCTACAGTGCATCTTGGTTATTGGGATTAAATATTACTTACTTCTTTGAATGGAGTTTTTACTTCCTTACGGGCACACTTGTTTTCTTGTTTAGGGAGAAAATAAACTTCAATTTAAAGGTGCTTGCAGCTATATTATTGCTGTATATTGCAGTGGCTTTCTTTAAGCAGGAAAGTGTGCTCCGCATTTTTACTTACCTGCTAGTTCCTTATGCAATATTTACGCTGGCTTTTATTAAAAGCACCACCAATAATTTTGGTAAGTATGGCGATTTTTCTTACGGGTTCTACATCTATGCATTTCCTGTGCAGCAAACTATTGTACATGTATTGGGCGCACAAATTGGTATAGTTCCATTTTTCTTGCTTTCGGTAGGTATTACTTTTCCTTTGGCTTATGCTTCATGGCATTTGGTAGAGAAGCGTTTTTTGGCATTCAAAAATATGGTTAGGTAAGTATGGCATTGGAGTTTAAAAAAGTATATCCGGAAGATTATTCAACCATTTTACCTTTGTTGGAAAAATTTCAATCGGCATTTTCCGATGAGCAGAAAAGGCAGTTGTTTAAAATTCACTGGAAAGTTTCAATAGATTTTTGCGGAGTAAAAATTGAAGACAATGGTGCTGTAATTGCCTACTTGGGTTTAATATTCAGCGAAAGAAATTTTAATGGAAACACAGTAGTGTTTTGCAACCTCACCAGCCTTGTAATTGACGAAAAGTATAGGGGGCAAAAACTTACACATCGCATAGTGCAGTATTTGCAATCGTTGGGCAATTTTATGCTCACAGCCATAACTCCTATTCCGAGCCTTTACAAAATGTATGAATCTAACGGCTTTAAGTGTGTAAGCGATTACCGAACGGTGTTTTGGAAACTTCCGTTTTATACTGCTGCGCCTGCTGTTGTTACTTCAAATTGGCAAGCAATGGCGCATAGGCTCACCACGGCCGAACTTGCAATAGCACAAACACACACTGCCTATAATTGTAAGGTGTTGCTGTTTTCTGTTGGTGAAAAAAGTGTGCTGCTGGTAGTGAAAAATAGAAGTGGCCAAAGGCGTAAGTTTATTACTGCTAAGGTAATTGGTTATATAGATTTGCTGTGTCGGAAAATTGCACGATTTAGTTTGTTAGACACCATTATGGTTTGCCCGGAAATTCATTATTGTTCCGATTACAAATTTTTAATGCAGCATATTGCCGCGTTTGCTGCTGCATTTTTTAAAGCATATAAAGCATACAGCTGCTTTTGTATGCGCAAGGAGTTTACAGATAAGTACCAACCCAAGTATTTCTTAACGAGTAGCTTTTTGCATTCCCGCCAAATGTTTTATTCGGCCGAACTTGGCAGCGAAGACTACGACACCTTGTATTCCGAAATTTTTGTTTTAGATATGTAGCAATGAGTGCAGCAAATTTCATTTATCAAAAAACACTTGGGGCATTTGTAAAGAGCAATGGTATTTTATCTAGGCCTTTTTTTGCGGGTAAAGGTTTTATTATTTGCCTGCACAGGGTTTTGCCGGCATCGAGTGCCGATAAATCCGGAATGTCTGTTTCGCCCGAGTATTTAGAATGGTTGCTGCAATCTATCCGCCAATTTGGGTTTGAAATTATTGCAGTAAATGAAGTGCCGGAACGTTTAAAACAGCACAATAGCAAGCCTTTTGCCGTTATTACTTTAGATGACGGCTGGAAGGATAACTTAGAATATGCTTACCCTGTTTTTAAAAAGCAACAAGCGCCCTTCACCATTTATGTTACCAATTGCTTTCCCAATAAAACTGCTTTCAATTGGGCCGAAACGCTTATGCAACTAGTGTTTGCACATACGCAGATACAATTTTCGTATCAGGCGCAAGAGTTTGCATACAGCCTGCATTCGAGCGAAGCAAGAATGAATGCCTATAATGCCATTCGGTACTTTATTCTTGATTCAAAAAGTGTAGTTGTAATGAACGAAAAGATAGAGCAGGTATTTAAGCACTATGAGCAACCGCCACCGTGCGCGGCATTAAGTTGGAAAGAAATACAAGAGTTATCGTCCGATTCGCTTTGTACCATTGGCGCACACACGCAAAACCATGTGCCGCTTGCAAAGTTTACAGCCGAAGATGCTTTGCAGGAGATGGTACATTCTAAGCAAGAATTAGAAGCTAATATTCAACTTCCGGTACAGCATTTTGCATATCCGTTTGGCTCTAAAAACGAGTGTAGTGTGCGAGAATTTGAGTTGGCAGCGCAAGCAGGTTTTAGCATGAGTGTAACCGGAAGGCAAGGAAATATCTTTAGTGGCAATGCAACTGCATTACATGCCATTCCTCGCTATCCTATTGGTGAAGCAACCGGAGCGGAGCGCCTTAAGTTTATTGCCGATGGCACCCTTCATTTTTCTTTTAATGGCTTTAAAAAAATAGTAACCGACTAATGCAAACCGAAGGTGTAAGTATTGTTTTTGTAAATTACAAAACTCCGGATTTGCTCCACCATGCTATTCGTTCGCTGGTTGCATTTACGAAAGGCGTTGCGTATGAAATAATAGTGGTAGATAATTGTTCGCAAGATAATTCGCAGGCATATATTACAGAGGCATTTCCGTTTGTGAAGTGGATAAACAATAGCTACAATGCGGGTTTTGCACGTGGAAATAATGCCGGAGTACGCGCAGCTTCCTATAATTATGTTTTAATAATAAACTCCGATACGTTGCTGCAAGACGATGCTGTGTCGTTTTGCTATAATAAGTTTAAGCAACTCGAAAAAGAATGTAGAATAGGATTGCTGGGCTGCCAAATAAAATCGTTTGAAGGAGCCGTATTACCAAGCGTGCACAGTACCTATAAAAATATTACTGCGTTGTTGCAGAAAAATCCTTTGTGGATTAAAATTTTTGGTGCAAGCCGCCCTGTAGCGTACACGGCAGAATGGTATGCTACCAGCCATTTTGCGGAGCATTTGAGCGGAGCATTTTTAATGTTTAATAAGCAGCAGTTGAGCACTGCCAGTTTGTGGTTAGACGAAGATTTCTTTTTGTACTACGAAGATGTGGAATGGTGTGTGCGGCTTAATCGCTTAGGTTTTAAGCAGTATTACTTTGCCGATACTCATATTTTGCATAAAGATTCAGGAAGTTCTAAAAGCAGTGAACGCAAAAATTTTCAAATACTCATTTCTGAATTGTTGTTTGTTTTTAAAACATACAATGCCCTTTATTACCATGCTTATGTGTTACTTTGGTTGTGCAATCTTTGGTTAGATAATTGGCTGGAGCAGCGCAAGCAAAAGCACAGCGCAGCTATTGAGGAGCGTAAGCACACAATGTATTTGCTGCGCCATTATTCAAAGGTTGTAGCCACTTCATTTAAAAAGGAAACTTCTAAATCGGGTAAAATGCTGGTGTATGATAAATAGAGTATTGCAAAAAATTAGGTTTGAAAAAAATGCCGCAAAAGCATTTGAAGAAACTGTTGCAGCATTTGCAGATGCCCGAAATAAGAGTGCTGTTGTGGCTGTTTGCCCGCAAAATACACAGCAGCACTGGATGGGAATAAAGCAGGCAGCGCAAATGCTTTTTCCTCAAAATTTAGTAGTGTTGCCACAGCAGTATTCCAATAGTTTACTCACCCCACGGCTGCTCGAAAAATTGGGAAGCAAAATTGGAGAAATGAATTTCGATAAAGTTGTGTTCAACGGTTTTCCTCCATATTTTGAATTGCTTTTTAGGAGTATAAACAAGGCAAACACAACTACAAAATTATACTTGCTTTTTGCCGGCCCTGCTTCGGAGTATAGCAGCGAAGTGCAGCGCAATAATATTCAGTTGGCAGCCAATTTGGTGCGTAGTAAAATACTGTACAAAGTGGGGTTTAATAAAAAAGGTTTAGCCGCAGCTTTCAAACAAATTTATGGCGTGCACGCAGGCGAGTATATGGTTAAGAATTATGTTGCTCCCGATGCCGTGGCAAAGCAAGCACCTGTACTACACCAATTGAAGGTGGGCGTTTTTGGTAGCAATACTTTTAATAAGAATTTACACACGCAGGTGCTGGCGGCACTGCTGCTGCCCGAAAGCAAGGTGCATGTAATGAATAAAAACGATTTTTCGTACCTGCCTTCAAGCAGAATTATTGGCGAAAGCGGTATGTTGAGCCACAGTCAATTTTTGGTGCGGTTGCAAGAAATGGACATAAACCTGTATCTCTCTTTCAGCGAAAGCTGGGGCTTGGTAGCTACCGAAAGTCTTGCAGTTGGAACGCCTTGCCTTACCACTGCCAATAGCGGAATTTTTGATGGCGATAGTTTTTTAGAGACACATTTAGTGGTGCGCGATTACGATAATGTAGTGGCAATAAAACAGCAAATAGAAAGTGTGCTGAATAATTACAGCGCCATAAGTAAAAGAGGCATAGAGTATGTTGCCGAATTAAATGCTATGGCAGATATTAAACTCAAAACATTTTTAGAAGAATAACCCATGCGCATTCTCCATATTGTTCCCAATCTTAGCAAAGGAGGTGCAGAGCGCCTGGCATTGGATATTTGCACAGAACTTTCGAGTAGAAGTGGTGTAAAGGCAGTATTGGTGGCATTGAATCCACACAATGAATACAGCGATTTTACAAAAGCAATAGATTACCGCGTTATTCCATCAAAATATATTCCATCGCTGCGCGGAAAGGCAGTAGTGGAAATAGAAGCGCTTGCGCAGTTTATACGCGATTTTAAGCCCGATGTTATCCACTCGCATTTGTTTGAAGCCGAAATGGTTTCGCGCCATGTGGCGTATGGCAATGCAAAGTGGTTTTCGCATTGCCACGATAATATGAAGCAGCTGAAAAGTTTTTCGTGGGATGTGCTTACAAGCAAGGTAGCATTTACGGATTATTACGAGCGTAGGTTGTTGCTAAAGGCGTACAGTAAATGCAGTAATTCGTTTATTGCCATATCAAAACACACGCAAGATTATTTTCTTTCTAATTTGCCATTGCAGTTTAGGGATCGCATTTTTTTACTGCACAATGCCATTCGGTTTCACGCTTTTAATGCGGTATGCAGCGTTAAAGAATGCACACCTTTGCACCTTGTAAATGTGGGAAGTTTTGTTGCCAAAAAAAATCAGCAGTTTTTGGTAGATGTGGTGCATTGTTTGGTGAAGAAAAATATAGCAGTAAAACTTACCATGTTGGGCGATGGTATTTTGCGGAAAGCCGTACAGGAAAAGGTAAATAAGTTGGGCTTGGAACAATATATTTCGCTACCCGGAAATGTTGCCAATGTGCCGCAGTATTTAAGCGAAGCAAGTATATATGTTCATAGTGCTACTTACGAGCCTTTTGGCTTGGTGTTGCTAGAGGCTATGGCTGCAGGTTTGCCGATAGTATCGTTAGATGGGGGCGGAAACCGCGATATTATCGAAGAAGGAGAAAATGGGTATTTGCTTACGGAGCAAAATCCCGAAATATTTGCAACTGCTATATTGAAACTTGCAGCCGATAAAGTATTATATAGAAAAATGAGCGACTATGCAGTGGCATATGCTCGCCAACACGATATTGCAAGCTACACAGATAAGCTGTTGCAACTATACCAAAAATAGTAGTAGTTAGTTTAAGTTCATTTCGGTAAGAATTTGAGCGCTCCATTGCTGTAAGCGGCCTTCGGTAAGTTCATCTTGGTTATCTACATCTAAGCACAGGCCTACAAATTTATCGCCACGTTGTGCTTTGCTAAAATCGTGTTCAAATCCGGCTATCGGCCAAAAACCTACCAATTCTGCTCCGCCTTGCTCGGCAATTTCTGCAAATAATCCTAAGGCATCGCAAAAGTAAGAGGCATAGCCGTATTGGTCGCCTAAGCCATAAAACGCCACTTTTTTTCCGCTAAAATCTACTTTCTTCATTTCGGGAATAAACTCTTCCCAATCGCCTTGCAATTCGCCATCGTACCAAGTAGGCATACCCAGCACCAGTAGGTTGTAGGCTTGCATATCGGCAGCAGTTTTTTTGTAAATTTCTTTTACTTCTACTTCTCCGGCTCCAATTTTAGTTTCCAATACTTCTTTTAAACGTTTTGCAACGCGCTCGGTATTTCCTGTGTCGGTTCCGTAGAACAATCCAATCTTCGCCATAATATTTCTTTTTTTGCGGCTGCGAATGTAAATGATAATTAACAGTTGAAAACACAAAATTTGCCTAAGGGCTTTAAAAATACTATTGAAGCGTTAATTGGAGAGGAAAGTCCACTTTTTTTCGATGCTTTAGGCGAAGTATCGCCCGTGTCGGTACGTCAGAATCCGCTAAAGCCGAAAAAGGAATGGGAAAATGCTACGCCAATTTTGTGGTGTGCAACCGGAAATTACCTTGCAGAGCGCCCGTTGTTTACGGCCGATCCGCATTTTCATGCAGGAAACTATTATGTGCAGGAAGCAAGTTCAATGTTTCTTGAACAATTTGTAAAAGAAAATATTGCAAACGATGCCGCAGTTACCGCTTTAGATTTGTGTGCTGCACCGGGAGGAAAATCTACTCATTTAGTGGCATTGCTCCACCAAGAATCTACGGTTTTTTGTAATGAAGTAATACCGAAGCGCAATGCTGTTTTGTGCGAAAATATAACCAAGTGGGGAACAGCCAATGTAATTGTTACGCAGAACGAGGCAGGCGATTTTTTGCCGCTGCAAAATTTCTTTGATGTAGTGCTGATAGATGCGCCATGTAGCGGTGAAGGTATGTTTAGGAAAGATGCACGTGCCATAGAAGAGTGGAGCGAGAAAAATGTAGAAATATGCAGCCTTCGGCAGGCAGAAATTCTTGAAAATATAGTGGGTTCACTAAAGGAAAACGGCATACTTATTTATTCAACCTGCACTTTTGAAAAGGCCGAAAACGAAGAAAAAATTAAATGGCTTTGCGAAGAAAAGGGAATGGAAGAAATACGAATAAAGGCTGCTATTCCGGAGGGTGTAGTGGTTGCGGAACATGGCTACAGATTTTATCCGCATAAAGTAAAGGGCGAGGGGTTTTACATAGCATGTGTAAGGAAAAAGAAGCCGTTTACTGCTCCATCTTTTGATATAAAAAACTACAAAAAACAAGTGCAGGCGTTTACCTATAAGCAAGTGCCTGCTGCGTTGAGTAGCATTATAGAAAATGCTGAGCGTTTTAAGTGGTTTCAGTTTAAAAACCAATACACTTTTATAGAAGAAAGTGCATGGCAAAAGTTGCTTACTGCCGAAAAGTTTTTGAACATAAAACAAGCAGGAACTGCCGTTGGCGAAGAAAAAGGAAAAGATATTCAACTGAACCATGCCGCAGCAATTTCTGTGAATAGGAATACACACTTGCCACAAATAGAACTTTCTAAAAGCGATGCTTTAAAATTTTTGAAGAACGAAAGTATGCACATAGAAGCGCCCAAAGGCTGGCTGGCTGTAGTGTTTGGGAATACTTGCCTTGGTTGGGCAAAAAGCACCGGCACCCGACTAAATAATCATTATCCCAAAGAGTGGAAAATAAGAATGGATGTGTAAGCTATGAATTATTGCAGCAACTTAAACGATTGAATCATGCGGTGCATTTCTTCGTTGTAGCGCAGTTTGCGCTCTTCGCCTCTTGTCCAAATACAAACTTGATAGTTATAGCCGTTTTTTCCTTGCAGCGAGTAGTGTGTATAAAATATTTTTTCTTCACCCATATTGCCCATTACCTCTGCATGCACACCAACTAAGCCGCCCAATTCTGCGGTTGCTGAATCTGAAACTATGGGATGCTCTACGGCTCTTTTTAATACCGAAATATTTTGAGCAGCATATACCGGAAATGCTGGCAACGAATCTTGCTTATCTTTTATTACCAAAAAATATACATTGCGAAACCTGTTTCTGTATTGCAGCGGAGCACCGTCTTTAAGTTCATCGGTTTTGTCCATCCACGAAGGAATATCTGCCGAAAATTCATTGTTTACATTCACAACTTCCCAAGTGTCGGAATAGCTGCAACTGCTATGCAACAATAGCACCAAGCCTAAAAGCGAAATAAGTTTTTTCATAAAATACCATGCAATACTATTTCAACTTTTGGAAAGCAGAAATGTTTTTAACGGCTTTAATATTTTATAGGTGATGCTTAGCGGCATATTGCTCAGCTTTCAATAAATCTTCGGGTGTATCTACGGCTATACTTTCTTCGGTGGTGAGTGCCACTTTTATGGTGTATCCGTTTTCTAACCAGCGCAGCTGTTCTAGGCTTTCTTTTATTTCTAAAGGCGAAGCGGGCAGTTGCACTAATTCCAGTAAGGTTGTTCGTTTAAAACCATAAATACCAATGTGTTTATAGAAGCCAAATACTTCGTTGCCTCTATGAAAAGGAATGGCACTTCGGCTAAATAAAAGTGCGTGGTGCTGTTTGTTGAAAACAACTTTTACAATGCTGTCGGTTTCAAACAAAATTTTATCGGCAGAAAACTTGGCGAGTGTGGCAATTGGTGTGGTATTGTTGGTAAA
Organism: Chitinophagales bacterium; assembly: GCA_019638515.1. Lineage (NCBI taxonomy): Bacteria > Pseudomonadati > Bacteroidota > Chitinophagia > Chitinophagales > Chitinophagales bacterium. The sequence continues at coordinate 724,751 of JAHBTS010000001.1, forward strand.
AGATTGAAGTACAGTGTTTATTTGTTCGGGATGAATAAACGGCTCATCGCCTTGTATATTCACAACCACATCGGCATTGGAATGCAGAGCGGCTTCTGCAATTCTTTCGGTGCCATTTTTGTGTTGTGGCTGGGTGAGTACCACTTTGCCTCCGAATTGTTGAACTGTATTAAAAATGCGTTCATCATCGGTAGCTACCAGCACTTCGTCTAAGTTAGATTGCAGGCATTGTTCATATACTCTTTGAATCATGGGCTTTCCGGCAATGAGCGCCAAGGGCTTGCCCGGTAAGCGGCTAGATTGGTACCGCGATGGAATAATGCCTATTGTTTTCATAAAATGTATTGAATAGGTTCTATGATGCTTCGTCTATTTTAGTTACAACCAAGTAGTTTCCTTGAATGCGCAGCACTTTTACTTTGGTGCCAACGGCAATAAAGTCACCTTCAGAAATTACTTCGTGCCGTGTGTGGTCAAACATTGCCTTTCCTGCCGGGCGAAGATCGGTAATGGTATTGCCAACTGTGCCAATAAGAGAAGGTAGTGTGTTTTCCTTTACCGAAAAACCTTTGTGCGAAGAAAGGTTGTCTTTCGGTGCTAGTTTTTCGAAGAATGGCGAGTTGAAAAGCTGCTTTCCAAAAGCAACCAATAGTATGAGTGGCGTAAGCATGGCAGCTACTACCATAAAAAATGAACGCCCGGCCTCATCGGTAGAAACTGCAGAAAAATCGAAATCTACATTGCGCAGCATGGCTAAAGATAAACCGCCAATAGTGAGCAAAATGCCCGTAATGCCAGCTACTCCAAAACCCGGAATTACAAAAATTTCTGCCAGCAATAATGCTATGCCTATAATAAAAGCAAGTATTTCCCAATTGGCTGCTAAGCCTTCTAAATATAGCGGAGCAAAGTAAAGCATGGCGGCAAGTGTGCTCACGCCAATAGGAAACAGAGTGCCGGGGGCTTTAAATTCAAAGTATAAACCGCCAAAAATGAGCAGCAGCAACACACCTGAAATAGCTGGGTTTACTAGCCAAATAGTGGCACGCTCCACCATGCTCGATTGGTGATTTACCAATTCCGGTGAACCGGGTAGGCGTTTTATTATCTCTGTAATGTTTTCTGTTTTGGCATTGCAAAAGCCTAGTTTTAGAGCTTCATCGGTGGTAAGCGTAACTATTTTTCCCTTTTCTTTAATGCCATCAATAGCTAAGTTTTCATCGGTCATACCTTCGGCTATTAAAGGATTTCTGCCTGTTTCTTCGGCAGTGGCACGCATTTTTTTACGCATATAACTTTGGTATTTTTCGGGCATTACTTCTCCATTTTGGTTTACCACACTGGCTGCGCCAATAGTGGCACCGGATGCCATGTAAATACTATCGCACGCAATAGAAATCAGTGCGCCTGCACTAGCTGCATTGTTTTTTATGAAAACCAATGTGGGAATTTTAGTGCGCAGCAACATGGTTCTAATTTTATCGGCATCATCCACTAAGCCGCCATAAGTATCTAACTCAATTAGAATGTAAGCAGCATGTCTGCTTTGTGCTTGTTGCAATGCGCTTTCTACCAATCGAGTAACCGATGGTGAAATTTCGCTGTTGATATTGAATTTGTAAACGATATCTTCGGCATGGGTGTGCAATGAACTACACAGCAAAAAAACAATGGTTGTTAAGAGCGCTTGTATGAATTTCATAACTCCTTTTTGTAAAACTACATTTGTAATGCTATAAAACAAATTGATGTTGCGAGTACAAAATATCTTGTTGTTAGTTTTTCTTGTTTGGGTAAATGCTTTAAACGCCTTACCGCCTGTTTGTTTTGAACACGAAGTGCAAACAGGAGAAACGCTGTATCGCATATCTGTAAAGTACAAAGTAAAAGTATCGGAAATTCTGGCTGTAAATCCTGAATTGGGAAAAGACCCAACATTGCGCATAGGGCAAAAAGTTTGTATTCCTAGAGTGCAGGCGGCTGTTCCGCAAAGTAGTGTTAGCCCTCAAAAGGTTACGGCACCTACTAAAGCACCTGCTATGGCCGTTAATCCCATAAAACAGGGCGATCAATGGATTCATATCGTACAGAGGGAAGAAAGTTTTTATACAATATGCAAGAAGTATAAAATACTAGCTTACGATTTAATTTCTACCAATAATTTACCCAATACAATTATTGCAGAAAACCAGCGCCTTATCTTGCCTGCAACCGCAATTGTGGGAGAAGAAAACAGCAAGCCTGCAAGCAAAGAAGTGTCGCCTTTGGTAACTATGACCAACACTGCGGCAGAAGATGCCAAACGCGAAGTTGTTGTAGAGAAGAAAAAAGATAGCGCTCCGGCAATAATTTCAGATAAAAATGCTGCGGTTCACATAGTAAAGCAGGGCGATACGTATTACAATATCACAAAGCGATACGGTATGAAATCTAGCGAGTTGAAAGCATTGAATAACCTTGCTTCTACAGATATAACGCTAGGGCAAAAGCTAACAGTAACAAACCGAACCGAAGCACCTATCAATACCGAAGTACATGAAGATAAAATTCCTGCAAATGCTGTGGTAATTGATATTGCAAAAGAAGTGGCAAAAAGTGAAGTAAAAACCAATGAGGTAAAAGAAGAAACTCCTGCACCTCCCATTGTAAAGAGTACAAAAAGCAATAAAGAGAAACATACCCAAAAGGTAGATGAAGAGCAGGCAAGGTTAGATATGGCTGCTGCCATAAAGCCGGAAGCTACGCCACCAAACACAGCGGCACAAAAAGAACCGGAGCTTGCAACCGTAAGTACTGCTGCAAAAGAAACTGCGGAAGAGGAGAAAAAGGAAGTTCCTCAAGCAGTTGTTGTTGAAAAGGAAGTAAGTGCAGCACCCATTGTTACCGATGCTGTAGTTGTAGATGCAACTAAGGAGATTGAAAAGCCAATTCTTTCAGCCAAGCCTGTATTGAGTTTTGCAGATGAATATGCAGTATCGTTTCAGCATAAATTGGGTAGCCAAAACTATAAAGTTAAGAAGCAGAGAGGCGTAGCGGCACTTTCCGATGCCATTATCGGAAATGAGTACCTTGCTTACTCCAGCAGTTGCGAACCGGGTACGGTAATAAAAATTACAAACTTAATGAGCAAACGCTCTACTTATGTAAAAGTAATTGGCGGCAGCAGTAGCGATGCTATACTCACCATATCTGCAAAGTTGGCTTCGAAGTTAGATGTGTTGGATGGCGAATTTTTAGCAGAGGTAAGCACGCTTACAAAAAATCAATAGCACTTTTCTTTTCTTATTTTTCTGTTTCCTTCGCCAAAAATCATTTGTATGTACTCTGCCGAAGCGCAACAAAATTTAATGCAACTCTCTCAATTATTGCTGCAAAATCAAGCAATAAAAACTGTAGAGCAGCATGTAGAAGATTTAAGGCGTGTTATCAAATTTCACGATTGGTGTTATTATGTATTGAGTGAACAGCGCATTTCGGATTTTGATTACGATACTTTGTTTGCGCAATTAAAGCAAGCTGAAAAGCAACATCCGGAACTTGTTACCGATGATAGCCCAACACAAAGAGTGGCGCGTGGCCTAACCGAAAATTTTGAAACTGTAACACATCTCACCTCTATGCTTTCGCTGGATAATAGTTACAGCGAGGGCGACTTACTTGAATTCGATAGGCGGGTAAAAGAATTGGTGGCTTCTGCAGAAGTGCAGTATTGCGTAGAGCCTAAGTTTGATGGCGCAAGTATTGCATTGGTATATGAGAATAACCGCTTGGTACGAGCCGCAACACGTGGCGATGGCTCCCTTGGAGAAGACATTACCAACAATGCCAAAGCATTGGCAAGTATTCCGCTTTCGGCAAATTTTTTGGCACACGGAATTTCAAAAGTTGAAATAAGAGGCGAAGTTGTTATTAAGCGAGATGTGTTTGAAAAAATGAATGCAGCACGCCAGGCAGCAGGCGAAAAAGTATTTCAGAATCCGCGAAATACAGCTGCAGGATCGCTGCGTTTAAAAAATCCTGAAGAGGTGCGGGCACGAAAATTAGAAGCTATTTTATATCACATTTCTTTTGCAGAAGATACGCACGGGAATAACTTACTTTTGTCTAAGTTAGAGAGCCATTTTCATTGTATAGAAATACTAAATGCCTGTGGTTTTATTACTCCTTTACATGAATTAAAATGTTGTGATTCCGTTCAAGAAATTTCGGATTTTCTACACCTCTGGAACGAAAAACGCAATACTTTTAATATAGACACCGATGGTATGGTGGTGAAGGTAAATTCACTCACACAGCAGAATTTATGCGGCAGTACTTCACATCATCCGCGTTGGGCAATTGCATTTAAGTTTGCAGCTAAGCGAGCACAAAGTAAACTGCTAAAGGTGGAGTTTCAGGTTGGGCGCACGGGTGCTGTAACGCCTGTGGCCAAAATAGAGCCTGTACCTTTGGCGGGTGTTACTATTTCATCTGTTTCGCTGCACAACGAAGATTTTATTACAGAGAAAGATATTCGTGTAAACGATACCGTAATTGTGGAGCGAGCCGGAGAAGTTATTCCCTACATTGTGGGGGTGGTAGAACCATTGCGAACGGGCGCAGAAACAGCCATTGAATTTCCTCGAAATTGCCCATCGTGCCAAACACTTTTGGTAAAGCCGGAAGAGGAGGCCGTATGGCGTTGCGACAATGTAGATTGCCCTGCACAAACCGAAGAGCGGGCTATTCACTTTGTAAGTAAAGATGCAATGGATATTGAAGGTTTGGGAAGATGTATTGTAATAGATTTTATTGAGCGAAAATTTATTCGGAACATAGAAGATATTTACGCTTTGCCCTATCAAGAAATATTGGCGTTGGAAGGCTGGGGCGAAAAATCGGTGGAGAATTTAAAAGTAGGAGTAGAGGCTGCTAAAAATCGTCCGCTTTGGCGATTGATAAATGCTTTGGGCATAAGGCATGTGGGCGTTTCTACATCTAAAGATATTGCCGCACATGTGGCAGATATATTCAGTCTTGCATCGGCAGACATAGCATGGCTTACCGGCATAGAAGGTATTGGTCCAAAGGTGGCAAAGAGTATTCGCAACTTTTTTGACAATGCTTCTAATATCGCACTATTGGAGCATTTAAAAGCTATTGGTGTAAACACCGTAAACAGGGCGGAAGACACTTTGGCAAAGAACAATAAACTGGAAGGAAAAACATTCTTGTTTACCGGCACTTTGCAGCGTTTTACCCGCGATAGAGCCAAGCAGTTGGTAGAAGAAAACGGAGGGAAGCTATTGAGTGGTGTATCTGCCAATCTACATTTTTTAGTGGCTGGCGCAGATGCCGGCAGTAAATTAGAGAAGGCTAAAAAGATAAGTTCAATTCAAGTAATAGATGAAGATAGTTTCTTGAAAATGATTGAATAGGCCGATTGTTTATTGCAAAGATGTTGCAATGTTTTCGGCTGCAATTTCTCCTGCTAAACTTCCTATAGCCACACCCATTCCTCCCATTTTAAATGCACCAAAAGTATTGGTAGAAAGCCACTTTAAGTTTGGTTTTTTAGTTGCGCCAAATGCCATAATGCCGCTCCATTGCATGTCTATTTCAAAAGGTTGATTAGGAAGAATATGGGTACTTAATTTTTGCAACAGCAAGTTGTAAATGTGTTCATTGATATTAAATGAAGTAGTAGTTTCTTCAATAAAATCTTCGTTTCTACCTCCGCCCAATAGTACGCGGTTATCTATTTCTCGGAAATAATAATAGCCTTCATTAAAATGAAAAATGCCTTTGAATGGAAGTGTTTTTATGGGCTTGGTAATAAGCACAATTCCTCTGCCGGGCGTTGCTTCTTCGGTGGGGAAGAGTGATGATGTAAATGCATTGGTAGCTACAATAGCTCTTTTTGCAGTAAACGAAACTGTAGCATCGGCAATGTTTCTTGCTACATTTATATTGGTGCAAACTCCGGTATCTTCTATGTGTTTTACTTCGCAGCCTGTGTATAACTGCACCCCTTTTTCGATGGCGAGCAAGTGTAAATGTTTCATCATTTCTCCGGTGTGCAATTCGCCTTCGCAATGGTTTTGTATAATGCCTGCAAAGCAAGATTGGTTAAAGCCAAACTGTTCAATAAGGCGTGTAGATGCAATGGAAAATGTGGTTTGGTTAGTGATGCTGTGGAGTAGTTTGTTTAGCACTTCTATTTCGTTTGCTAAATACAATTCATTTGTATGGAGCAGTTCAAAACTTCCGTTTTCGCGATATTGAATTTTGGCATCGCCTAAACGTTGTCTAAGGAGTTGTAGGCCTTTAAAACGCATTTCTATCAATTGCAAAGCCTCTTTGGTACTTAGCAATTTTAAATCGCTAACAATTTCACCCACGCTTCCAATGCAGGCAAAACCTGCATTGCGCGTACTGGCTCCGGATGGTAAAACTCCACGTTCAAAAATGGCAACTGAGAGGTGCGGCAATTTTTCTTTTAGCGAAATTGCCGCACTTAAACCAGTAATGCCGCTGCCTATAATGGCAACATCTATTTGCAACAGCGATTGTTTTTCCCAATAGGAAATCACTTAGTCGCAGCTTTAATGTTTACTTCAAAATCAATATCGTCTGAAATAGCTTTATCGGCCAACGATGGGAAAAATGTGCCGGATTTGTAGGTAATGTCCCACTTGGTTCTGTTGATAGAAAATTTTGCCTTGCCTGTAAGAGTTTTGCCATTTACTTCTACTGTAGCAGGAAATTCAACAGGGTTGTTTTTCCCTTTTATAGAAAGGTTGCCGAAGAAAGTGTAATTAGGTTGTCCTTTTGCTGCTCCGGCTTTAGGCACCACGCGGGTAATGGTTAATACCGCTAATGGGAATTTATTTACACTAAAAAAATCATCGTTTTTAAGATGCTCTACAAAGTCGGCATTTTTTTGTGGGTCGCTAATGTCTTTGCAGGTAATGGTGTTTAGGTCTATTTCAAACTTTCCTGCTTCTAGCTTGCCATTTTTGAAACCTAAGAATCCCGCTTTTAATTGCACCGTGCCATTGTGTTGGCTAGTAATTTTTTTCCCAACCCAACCCACAGTTGAGTTTTTAATATCTGCATCAAAAATTTGTGCTTGTACCAATGCGCTGATGGTAACTAATAATACTGAAAATAATTGCTTCATTACTTGTTGTTTATTTTTGAAATTGAAAATAGTATTAGCTGCGAATCGCTAGGAATCTCTTTACATCTTTTCGGATTTAGCGTTGTTTTTTAACAGCGCGTAACATTTCTCTTTTCCCCGGTGGGCCTGGCGCTTTTTCTACCTCAAAGCCCGCTTGCAGCATGGTTCTGCGCACAATGCCTTTGCTGCAATAAGTAACTAGTATACCGTTGTTTTTGAGTGTGTCATATAGTTTTGAGAATATGGCTAAGTGCCATAATTCTTGCTGTGCGGCTGGCGCAAATGCATCAAAAAATACAATGTCGAAATAGTGCTTGGGAAGATTGGCTTCTTGAATATTTCCATGTTCTTTTTTGAAAGAAAAATAGTTTGAAAAGGTATGTTGCTTTTCCCATTCGCAGGCATGCATTTGTGCAAAAACGGTAGTAGCTTCTTTGTTGTTGTTTAATGCTTGCGGATAGTTTAGTGCTTGCGCGGTTTCGTTACTTATTGGGTATAATTCTATACCGTGGTAAGCCGTTTCAATTTTATTCTGCATGGCAAATTCCCACGCAAGCAAAGCATTTAGCCCTGTGCCGAATCCTACTTCAAATAGGTGTATGGGCGTTGTTGCAACTTGTTGTAAACCGTTTGATATAAACACATGGTTACTTTCTGCAATGGCACCGTGCCTCGAATGGTAAATTTCGTTGAAGTGTGGAGAAAACAAGGTGTGAGAGCCATCCTTGGTAGTAATAATTTCTACATTGGTGGGCATGTGTAAAAAGTTTATGGCTTCGATATTAAATTGGCAAGCAGGCGAAATGCTCCGGGTACACCTGCGGGCAGTTCTCTAAAGAATGAAAGCCCTGTGTACACAAATTTTCCTTTCCCGTAGCGGCAATAGATAATAGCATTATTAAGTGGTGCTTCGCCTTCATCGTTCATACTTAAGAGCGTTTTGTATTGGCTGCTTATATCGCTCGGAAAGTATAGCCCGCGTTCTTGTATCCATCCTTTAAAATCTTTTTCTGATATTTTGTTAGGGTAATTGAGTAATGAATCTTTAGGTTGTAAGAAAGTTACAGCGCTGTTTTCATCGGTTACTCTATCGCGCGAAATTTTAAATGGGTAAGGTCCTATTTCGTTGGTAACAAGATTTTGGTTGGTGTTGTATTGAACTAAAAGCGTGCCTCCGTTTTTTACATAAGTCATAAGTGCGGGATAGATATTTCTTAGATGTGCATCGGTATTGTAAGCGCGCACTCCTGTAACAATTGCATCAAATTTCGATAGGTCTGTTTTTTGAAATTCTGTGGTGTTTATAGTGGTTACGGTTACGCCAATTTCTTTGAGTTGCTCGGGAACTTTATCGCCTGCACCTGCAATGTAGCCAACTCTTTTTGCGGTGTTTTTTACATTGATGGCAGCGAGTTTGGCTGTGCAATTATTCAGTAAAATACATGTGGGGATGTGTGAATATTTAATTTCTTCAAAGCTGTTTTTATATAGAGTACCATTTATGTTTAGCTGTGCACCTATGGTAAAAACGCTATCGTTTACTTTGCTATTTGTAGCTTGCAGGGTAAACTTAAACATAGTTTCATCGCCTTCTTTTTCAAATGCAAATGCGTGTTTGCCGGGAGAGCTTTCCCAACCTTGTGGCAAAAGTAATTGCACTTCGCCTGTAATGTTTTTTGCAAATGCACGCACATTTACAGTTACCTCTTTCTGTAAACCTGTAGTAATAAAAACTTCTTGCGAAAAGTTTACAGTTGCAGGTGGTGTAATGTATAAAGGCTGGTAAACTTCACCTTTGGAGGGATCTAACTTTTTGAATTGTACTGGTAGGTCAAAATTGAAGTCTTTGCCACCAATATTTAGAGTGAGCGTAACTGCCGATGCAGGTGCGCTGAGCGCATTGCCAATAAGTGTTGGGGTAGCTACTGTAAACATACCGGAAGTGCGTTGTTGTTGCAACCAGTATGGTTGCGAAACATCAGCGGTTTTGCTTAGCAGCAACATGCTGGTGGCGCTGGTGGTTTCGCTCAGCGGGAGCACACTGTCGCGTAAAATGGCAGCACCTGTGGAGTAAAAATTTTTGAATACTATTTTTTCTGCGCTTCTGTTTACTACGTTTGTTGTAACCTTTAGTGTATCGTCCAATGCTGCATATTGTTTAGCGCAAATGGCTTCCATATACACACCACTGCAAGCAACAATAAGTTGCTTTATTTGGTATAGCTTTTCTGTTTTCCATGCTGCACTTATGCTTGGCTGCTGCTCTATTGCTTCATATAATTTTATGAGGGCAGGAATTGACATAGCCGGATTTTTGAAATCGTAGTGCGCAATAATTTCGTGTATCATGTTAGGCAATGCCGAACTGCCAAATCTATTGAATGAAATATCTATGCCATCGGTAAGGTGTTGCTTTGGCGCATCTCCTAAAATGGTTTTCAAGAATTCTTTTTGTGAGTTTCTGTTTTTGGCAGTGCCAAAGGCTTGGCTGCTATGGCAGCTGCGGCTTTCGGCTGCTATTTCTCCATAACTTTTCCCCAATAGTGTATTGTATCCTCCTACGTCTATTTGAAATTGGTCGGGCGAAGTAGTATTCCTTCCTCCAAAGTTGAAGGTGTTCCAGAGTAATCGTTTGGTTTGCCAAGTAGTTACATCCTTTAATTGTTCGGGAAAGCGTGTTGAATCTGCTGCAGCTTTAAATGCTTCTTCGGCTATAATAGCAGAGGCTGTGTGGTGTCCGTGTCCGCCTTCTCCGGTGGTTGGGAAACGGCAAATTATTACATCGGGTTGAAATTTTCGTATCACCCAAACGGCATCTGCCAACACTTGCTCTTTATTCCAAAAGTGAAATGTTTCTTCTGGATTTTTTGAGAATCCAAAATCGAATGCACGGCTGAAAAATTGCTTGCCACCGTCAATATTTCGAGCTTGCAAAAGTTCGTGTGTGCGAATTAAACCCAGGGCTTCGGCTTGCTCGTTGCCAATTAAATTTTGTCCGCCATCGCCACGCGTAAGCGAAAGGTAAGCAGTGCGTAAGTGTAGTTCTTTGGTAAGGTAGCTAATGAGTCGTGTGTTTTCATCATCGGGATGTGCAGCAAAGTATAACACACTTCCGCAAACTGGTAGCGATTGCAATTGGTGAAAGATTTCAGCGGAAGTGGATGTGGCAAATACACCTCCTAGAACAATGATTTGCAGCCAAATTGTAGCGATTGTTTTTTTCATTTGAATCCTTTTTTGGGTTATTTCTTACTCGAAAAAGAGTATCGAAGCAAAAAAGATTATTTTTGTTTCATAATTCATTAACCAAATTTTAATTGTCATGAAAAAGTTATTCTTTGCAATTGCTGCCATAGCAACCTTAGCCGCAGCCCCTTCTTGTAAAAAGTGTGGATTCTGTAAGTACCCAAATGGTTCTACAAGCGATGCTGTTTGTAAAAATACTACACTTTCTGCTTTGGGAGTAGATGAGTATTCGCAAGCAGAGGCTCAATGTGCTGCCGATGGAGGAACATGGCAAAAGAAATAAATAATAGCTGTGTGTTATTACGAAAGCGGTGTTTATCACCGCTTTTTTTATGCCATAATTTCAAGCTTGTTTCTACTTGCAATTGTTGGTAGAGTTGGTTCAAAAAAGAGTATGTTGAGTTGGAATATGGAAAACAATTGGATGCAACTCAATATTTATCGCTTATTTTAATGCTTAGTTTAAGAAACCTTTTTTCTTCGTTTTCAATGAAGCAACTTCTCACTCTTTTTATATTTTTTGCCACAGTAAATACATATAGCCAAAACTACTGGCAGCAGGAAGTAAACTACGATATTGACGTTACGCTAAACGATTCTGCGCATACGCTCAACGGTTTTATCACCATTCACTATAAAAATAATTCACCTACAACACTGCACGAAATTTGGATGCACTTATGGCCCAATGCATACAAAGATAATTCCACTGCGTTTGCAAAGCAGCTGTTAGAAAATGGCAGAACCGATTTTAGGTTTAGCAAGCCACACCAAAAGGGATACATCGGCAAAATAGATTTTAAAGTAAATGCTGAAGCCGTAAAGTGGACTTTCGATAAAAAGCATATTGATATTGCGTTGCTCACACTTAACCAACCATTGCAACCGGGCGAGAGTATCACCATCAGCACTCCGTTTTTTGTGCAATTGCCAAAAACATTTTCGCGTCTCGGACACGAAGGTCAATCGTATCAAATTTCGCAATGGTATCCCAAGCCTGCGGTGTTTGATATAAGCGGATGGAATGCTATGCCATACTTAGATATGGGCGAATTTTACAGTGAATACGGCTCGTTTGATGTACGTATTACCGTGCCCAAAAATTATGTGGTAGCCGCCACCGGAGAACTGCAAACAATTTCGGAACATCAGTGGATAGATTCACTTATTGCAGTTTTTAAAAGCGATACCTTAGTGCCGCCAACAGGGCGAAAAAAGCGCAGTATTGCCGATGCGTTTCCTCCATCGGATAGCAAAACAAAAACCATTCGGTTCGTGCAAAATAAAGTGCATGATTTTGCATGGTTTGCCGATAAGCGTTATCGCATATATCGCGATACGGTAGAGCTTCCCGTAAGCAAGAGAAAAGTAGTTTGTACTGCTATGTTTTTAAAGCAGCGTTTGCCGCTTTGGAAAAATGCTACCAAGTATTTAAAAGATGCTGTATTGCATTATAGCGCAAAGGTGGGCGAATATCCTTACAGTGTAGTTACAGCAGTAGAAGGCGCACTCGAAGCCGGAGGCGGTATGGAATATCCCACTATCACCGTAATTGGAAATGCAGGCAGTGCCTCTAGTTTAGATGAAGTAATTACACATGAGGTTGGGCATAATTGGTTCTATGGAATCTTGGGCAGCAATGAACGGAAAAATCCGTGGATGGATGAGGGCATCAACAGCTATTACGAGCGCATATACATGAAAAGAAAGTATCCCAATCAGCCTCTGTTTGGTGTATTTGGAAAAACAAAACTTGCCGGAATGCTGGATCTCAAACGTTGGAAACAAGCTGATTTAAACTACTTGGCATACTTGCTGCAAGCACGCGAAAACCGCGACCAAGCTGCCACATTGCCGGCTTATGAATTTACATCCATGAATACAGGCATTATGGTGTATATGAAAACTGCTGTATTGCTGGAGTATCTTAAAACGCATCTAGGCGAAGCCACATTCGATAAAGCTATGCAAACCTATTTTGAACGTTGGCAGTTTAAGCATCCGCAGCCAATAGATTTTAAAACTGTATTTGAAGAAGTAAGTGCACAAAATCTTTCGTGGTGGTTCGATACATTGCTGGGTTCCACAAAAAAAAACGATGTAGTAGTGCGGCACGCCACATTGCAAAATGATGGTAGAGTAGAAGCTACACTTAAAAGCAAATTATCGGCAGTGCCTGCATTGCCAACTGTTTTTGATGGAAAAAAAATAGTGAACGACTCATCCATGATTTCGCTCGATATTAACCGCAAAAACAATTACTATTATCCCAATAGAATTGCTAAACGCGTGCCCCCACTGCGCCTGCAGTTTTTGCAGAGTATAGAAAATCCGGAGCGAACTCAAATATGTTTTGCGCCTTGGTATGGCTGGAATAACTACGATAAAAGTGAGATTGGTATTGCCTTTTACAATCCAATATTGCCTACCTCAAAGTTTCAATACCTAATTGCACCTGCTTACAGTGTGGCTGCTAAAACTGTTATTGGGGGCTTCAAAATGAGCTATAATTTATTTCCTGAAGAAGGGAATATACAACACATAGCTTTTGGTATCAATGGAAAGCGATACAGTTATTTGTTGTTTCCCGATGCCAAGCAGTTTAATAAGTTAGAGCCAACCATAGCCATAGAATTTAAAAAGAAACATGCACGAAGCCCCAATACACATTTCTTAAAGTTGCGCAGTACCAATATCTGGCTCGATTATTCATTTAAGCAAATGAAGAGCATTATTAGCCGAACACAGCACTATTACGTAAATGAGGTTACATATAGGTTTGAAAGGAAAACTACCCTGCACCCTTTTGATGTGCAAGTGCAAATGCAGCAAAGCGATTACTTTATGCAGTTACGTGCCGAAGCCAATTTTAGAATTAGCTATAAGCAAAAGAATAAGGGCTTCGATATTAGAATTTTCGCAGCAGGAAATCCCGTGTATTTTAAACCTAAGAATGATATTTCGGCACCACTCGGTAGGCTTTATTTAAGCATGAATACATTGCAGAATAATATTTATTGGTTGCAGCGCGATTACATGTTTGATGAAACATTTATAGACCGCAATGGTTTCGATAAATACCTTGGAAGGCAAGTGGCATATACGCAAGGTGCATTTAGGTCGCTTACTACTTTTGGTGCCACCCGCAACTTTCTATTGAGTGCTAATTTTTCTTCAGCTTTGCCCATTCCTGTTCCTGTGTATCCTTGGGCTTCTACCGCAGTAATTTTAAACGAGCAAAACAAGTTTGATTTTGCTGCCGAAGTAGGCTTTTCCATCGGTTGGAAAAACATACTGGAAATTCATATTCCGGTTGCCACCACTAAGAATATTAAAGACAATCAAGAGCAGATATTTGGCTACAAGCGTTTTTTTCAACGCATAAGTTTTACCGCCAAGTTTAATCTCGGAAAACCCATAGATTGGGTGAAAAGAATAGTAGGGTAGGAGTAACTAAAATTTTACGCAGGGAGCCTTGTCGCGTTTATTTTTTTGCAATTGCACAATGTATGAAACGCCTACCTCTATTGAGCCTTGAAAGTGCGTAGCTTTGCGCAACTGGCTTATATTAAAATCATAACCCACCACGGCTTGAAATCCCTTGTAATCTAAGCGCGCACTGGCAATGAGTGCATCGGGTGCAGGATTGGCAAAGCGGGTAAATAAGCCAAATGCAATGCCGTTTCTTTCATCGCTAAAAGCATCGAAAATATATTGAGCATAAGTGCCGGCATTTACTTGCCATAGCCCTCCTTGATATATAAACATGGCAGATGGCAATAAGTTGAATCTTGGTGTAATGTCTATTACTGCACCTGTGTGTGCCGTAATGTTTGCTTTTACATTGCTGCCTATTGTTGCAAACCGCTCCTTGGGTTGTAAAATATGCTTGTATGCTCCTGCTATATACCAACTTAGCCTGCTGCGGAAGGCAATATGGTAGCGTAATCCAACACCTGCATCAAAAGAAATGGTATTGGCAGAAATATTTTCGGGAATACCATCAGAAAATACTGCTTTCCCGGTTTGGATACCATACATTCTAAGTTCACCTTGCAAGCCTAGTGCAATAGAGTGGCGCACATTGCCTCTTCCAAATCCCTTTGAATAAGCAAGGTTCATGGTGGCATTGGTGGTTCTAAAGCTTAAATCGCCAGCCCAGTCGTTGTAAACGCATAGGCCTGCGCCCATGTAATTTCGCTTGTATTTTCCTTTTAAGAAAGCGCCATCCACTGCTGCGCCTACTGTTTGCATCATGCTGCTGCCGTATTTAGAATGTACGGTGAAAAATTGATTTCGGTAAATTGCTGCTGCGCGTATATCACCATCAAAAAAACCTGTCATGGCGGGGTTTAGGTGCAGGGGCATGGCATGTATTTGCGAGAATGCAACATCTTGTGTTTTGGCACACAGTGTACTAAGTACGAATAAAAGTATAAGACCGATACGCATGACAATAAATAGAGCGCGAATGTAAAAATGTGAGGAAGTAAAAATAATGGTGGTCTATTTCGGTAAATAACAAACTATATGTATGGTCGGATCTAAAAAATAGTAGCAGTTAACGCTTAGGACATTCCTTACAGCGTTTATCTTTTTTATATTTTTTGCAGCATTTCTTTTTACGGCAAATTTTTGTCGTTTTTCCCTTTAAAGTAAGATTAAAAGGTAGTTCCATTTTAGTAGTTGTATTTACCGCTTTCTACTGTTTTTTTTATGCCATCTTTAAGTGAAGTCATTGGGCGACCAAGCAAGGCGCGCATTTTTGAAATATCTGGTTTGCGCCTTGTCATATCACCTTCTACCAATGGAGGTAGGTGTATTAAGCCAGATGACGAGCCTGTAATTTCAAGGATGGTTTGTGCAAGTTCAATAACCGGAAGTTCAATATCGCTTCCAATATTTACGGTATCGTTAATGTGCTTGTTATGGTAAAAGGCGTTTACACAAGCTTCAATATTATCTTCTTTATAGCAGAATGTTCTGGTTTGGGTACCATCGCCATAAATGGTAATAGGTTGATTGTTTACGGCAGCTTTAATAAAGCGACTCATAACAAAATCGGTACTTTGTTTAGGACCGTAAGTATTAAAGAACCGGAAAATGGTATAGTCTAATCCAAATTCTTGTTGGTAGCTGCGCAAAAATGCTTCACCTACGTTTTTTACTACGGCATAAGGCAGGCGCGAATTGAGCGGAGTGGTCATTTCGTTTTGCGGATGCTCTATTGGTTCGCCATATACTTCTGATGAAGATGAGAAAAATACTCTTCTCACTCCGGTGTTTTTACATAAATCAAGGATATATTTTATCCCTTGAATATCGTTGAGCACGCTTACGGGATTATCTAAAGTTCGTTTTACGCCCACTACTGCTGCGTAGTGAAAAACATAATCGAATTTATAGCTGGTCATTACCGCACTTATGTCGCGGTATTCATTGCAATTGCATTTTATGAATTTCCAATTTCCGGTATTGGATTCCGGTAGTCTGGAGCGGTTTCCGGTAGAAAGGTTATCTACGATTACCACAAAGTTATCGGGGTTTTCAATAAGTTTATCTACTAAGCAACTGCCCACAAATCCTGCTCCCCCGGTAACTAAAATTTTTATCATTTTTTTATCTGTTTAGAATTATGCTGAAATTTCCATTAAGTATTTTCCGTAACCGCTTTTGAGTAATGGCTCTGCCAAGGTGCGCAATGCTTGAGTAGAAATAAATCCCTGCCGCCATGCTTCTTCTTCAATACAGCCTACTTTTAAGCCTTGTCTTTGTTCAATTACTTGTACAAACTGCGAAGCCTGCATAAGTGAATCGAAAGTGCCTGTATCTAGCCAAGCGGTGCCGCGGTCTAAAATACCAACCGATAGTTTATTTTGCTCTAAATATACTTTGTTTACATCGGTAATTTCGTATTCGCCACGGGCGCTGGGTTGCAGTGCTTTTGCAATTTCTACCACATGGTTGTCGTAAAAGTATAAGCCGGGTACGGCATAATTGCTTTTAGGCTGCTTGGGTTTTTCTTCAATAGAAATGGCTTTTCCTTCTTTATTGAATTCTACTACGCCATAGCGCTCCGGATCGCTTACATGGTAGGCAAATACCACACCGCCCTCAGGATTTACTTTGGATTTTAGAAGATTATCTAGTGAGGAACCATAAAAGATATTGTCGCCTAAAATAAGCGCTGCCTTATCGTTTTCTATAAAAGTATCTCCAATTACAAATGCTTGTGCCAAGCCGTTGGGTACTTCTTGTACTCTGTATTCAAACCTGCAGCCGTATTTTTTTCCATCGCCCAGTAAACGTTCAAAGTTGGGCAAATCATGTGGTGTAGAAATAATAAGTATTTCGTTTATGCCGGCTTTCATGAGTACGCTCAGCGGGTAGTATATCATTGGCTTATCGTAAATGGGCATTACTTGTTTGCTTATGGCATAAGTAATGGGATAAAGCCGTGTGCCGCTGCCGCCTGCTAGAATAATTCCTTTCATGTTTTATATAGTATATAAGTAGCTGTTACAGTTTAATTCCCGGATCGGGTATGGCAGCTAACTTTTCTTGAATGCTTTTTATTTTACTTTCTTGCTTATCTATTTCGGTTTGTGCGGCTTTCTTTTGCCCTGTGGTTTTGTCTTGTGCACGCTCTTCATTTCTTATGCTGGCTTTGCATTCGTCAATTTCCTTTGCCATTTTTTCTTTTTGTTTGTATAGGTTCGATTTGTCTTTTTCTAAACCTTTCAAAGTTTTCTGAGCTACTTTCTTTTCATCGCCCAAAGCATTGGTTAATTTTAAAATTACATCTTTTTGTTGTGCAATTTGCCCATTTTTAAGTTCTATTTCGCGGTCGGTTCTTCTAATTTCGGCTTCGTTCTTTTCAATCTTTCTTTTGCTTTCGGCAATGCTTTTTTCGCTCTTGTCAAATTCTTTTTGGAAAGTTTTCATGTTGCCTTCCATTCCTTTTAATACTTTTTGTTCTGTTTCTAATTCGGCTTTTACTTGTTCTATTTTCACCAAATTGGCAAAGTCGTTCAAGTATTTTTTAATGGCAAGTATTTTTTCATCGGTGGTAGTGCCCGGAGCTAAAAATACATCTTGCTCTGCAAAAAACGCGGTTAAGCGTACACCTTCAATAGTTTCTAACATGGTAGCATATAAAAAGAAAGGAGAAGGTGAAATATTGCGATCTACGGCTCCAATAATTGTCCATTCACCTTTATTGTTTTGAACTTTTTCTTTTGAACCCCTTGCCACATATTTGCCCCAAAGCGTTTCAATTTCTTTTAACTTGGCTCCGGGTAGGTTAAATATAAATGCAGGTTGAGTGCCTTTACTCATGGGTTTTGGCTCAATAGTAAATTCTACACCTTGATTGGGAGTTGTTTCTTGAACAAATGCAACCTTAAAAAATAGGAGGAAAATAATTGCTAATACGTTACGCATCAGATAGTTTGTTTTAATTGAAGTGCAAAAAAAACAAACACTTCCATAAAGGAAAGAATGTGCAAAAAGAAATTTTTTAGCTTACCCCTTGCATCACAACTGGCAAATACTATCTTTGCAGCCCTTTTTGTAGAAAAAACACAAAAAAATAATAATTCATGGGTCAGAAAACCAGTCCAATAGCCAATAGACTTGGCATCGTCCGCGGATGGGATAGCAATTGGTACGCAGGAAAAGACGCTTCTCAGAAGTTGATTGAAGACGAAAAAATTCGTACTTACCTGAAAGCTCGTATTAACAAAGGTGGTATCTCTAAGATTACTATCGAAAGAACTTTAAACCGCGTAACTGTAACTATCCACACCTCGCGTCCGGGTATCATTATTGGTCGTGGTGGCAATGAAGTAGATAGAATTAAAGAAGAAATTAAGGCTATTACAGGCAGAGATGTACAAATAAATATCTCTGAAATTCGCAGGCCGGAATTAGAAGCTGCAATTGTAGGCGAAACTATTGCTAAGCAGTTGGAAGCTAGAATTAATTACCGCAGAGCAGTTAAAATGGCAATTGCTTCGGCAATGAGAATGGGCGCAGAAGGAATTAAAGTGCGTGTAAGCGGTAGAATTGGAGGTGCAGAGATTGCACGTAGCGAAGAATATAAACAAGGAAGAGTGCCTTTACATACATGGAGAGCAGATATAGACTATGCTCTTTGCGAAGCATTAACCGTTTACGGAAAGTTGGGCATAAAAGTATGGGTTTGCCGTGGAGAAGTATATGGTAAACGCGATCTTTCGCTTGCTGCCGCAGCAAATAACGAAGGAGGAAGAGAAGAGCGCAGACAACCACGCAGAGGTGGTGCCGGTGCAGGTGGTGGTCGCGGACGTGGAGAAAGAAAACAGAATTAAGAACATAACATCATAACAACATCATGTTATTACCTAAAAGAACAAAATATCGCAAACTGCAGAAGGGTCGCAACAAAGGGGTTGCTTCTCGCGGGTTCTCAATATCTTTTGGAACTTATGCTTTAAAAAGCTTAGAGTCTGCTCATGTTACCAATAAGCAAATAGAAGCGGCTCGTGTTGCCGTAACTCGTTTTATGAAGCGTGAGGGAAAAGTATGGATTCGTATTTTCCCCGATAAAGTAATTACTCGCAAGCCTTTAGAGGTAAGGATGGGTAAAGGTAAAGGTAACCCAGAAGGTTGGGCTGCCGTTGTAAAACCTGGAACTATCTTATTTGAGTGCGATGGCGTTTCACGCGAAGTAGCTGTAGAAGCTATGCGCCTTGCCGCACAAAAATTACCGGTTAAAACAAAATTTATAACCGCACACGATGCTGTAGAAATAGCAAGTGCAGAAAAATAATTCACGAAAACTATAATAATTTAAGTCATGGGAGTGAATAAAAAATTAAGCCAAAAAGACGTTACTCAATACGTTGTTGAAGATTTGGCTGCTAAAGTAAGCGAGGAAAAGCAAGCATTGCAACGTGCTAAGTTTTCGCAC
Organism: Chitinophagales bacterium; assembly: GCA_019638515.1. Lineage (NCBI taxonomy): Bacteria > Pseudomonadati > Bacteroidota > Chitinophagia > Chitinophagales > Chitinophagales bacterium. Next base: position 744,112 of record JAHBTS010000001.1, read on the forward strand.
GCTATTACCACTTTGGATAATCCGGCAGGCATTACTGCAAAACGCAGAAATATTGCCCGTCTTTTAACTGAATTCAATAAAAGGAAAAAAGCCTAAGCATAAAAATGGAACGCAATCTCAGAAAAGAACGTGTGGGCATCGTAACTAGCGATAAAATGGACAAAACCATTACTGTAGCTATTGAAAAACGTGTGAAACACCCTATTTACGGAAAGTTTGTAAAGCAAACAAAGAAGTTTAAAGCACACGATGAAAAAAATGATGCAAAAGCCGGAGATACCGTAAAAATTATGGAAACCCGCCCATTAAGTAAAACTAAGCGCTGGCGTTTGGTAGAAGTGGTAGAAAGAGCAAAATAACATAATCTGTTAACCAATAAATTAAGCTGAAAAAATGTTACAACAGGAAAGCCGTGCAATAGTAGCCGACAACAGCGGAGCCAAAGAAGTACTTATTATTAGAGTACTTGGAGGCACCAAAAGACGCTATGCCGGAATTGGAGACAAAGTGGTAGTAACCGTAAAAAAAGCGTTACCAACCGGTGGTGTAAAGAAAAGCGCCAAAAGTAAAGCTGTAGTAGTTAGAACATCTAAGCATTTGCGCAGAAAAGATGGTTCTTATATTCGTTTTGATGATAATGCAGTAGTACTGCTGAATAACCAAGATGAACCACGTGGTACCCGTATTTTCGGACCGGTTGCCCGCGAATTGCGCGATAAAGGTTATATGAAAATTATTTCATTAGCTCCTGAAGTATTATAAATTTTAGCCGTTTAAGAATATGAAATTGCATGTAAAAAAAGGCGACACAGTTCAAGTGCTTGCCGGAGACGATAAGGGAAAACAGGGTAGAATTACCGAAATTGACCGTAAAAAACAACGTGTGTTTATAGAAGGCGTAAACCTTCAAACAAAACACGCTAAACCGAATGCACAAAATCCAAATGGAGGTATTGTAAAGAGCGAAGGCTCTGTGCATATTTCTAATGTTGCCTTATTGAGCGATGGAAAACCAACTCGCGTTGGTAGAAAAGAAGAAGGCGGAAAAACAGTACGCGTTAGCAAAAAAACAGGAAAAGTTTTAGATTAAACAACAGTAAAAAAGATATACAATGGCTCGCTATACCGGACCAAAAACAAAGATTGCCCGTAAATTCGGAGAAGCAATTTTCGGATTTGATAAAAATTTTGAAAAGAGAAGCTACCCTCCAGGTCAGCATGGACTTTCTAAGAAACGTAAAACAAAGAGTGAATACTCTTTGCAGCTTAGTGAAAAGCAAAAAGCTAAATATACTTATGGTTTATTGGAGCGCCAATTCCGCAAAGTATTCGATAAAGCTGTACGCAAAAAAGGTGTAACAGGTGAAAACTTGTTGAAATTCTTAGAAGCTCGCTTAGATAATACTGTTTACCGCCTTGGATTTGCAGCCAGCAGAATGCAGGCTCGCCAGTTGGTTTCGCATAAGCATATTACAGTAAATGGTGAAGTAGTTAACATTGCTTCTTTCCAATTAAAACCGGGCGATAAAGTTGCGCTTCGTGAGCGTAGCAAAAATTTAGAAATTGTACAAAATGCAATGAGTGGTCGCTCTAAAAAGTTCAATTGGTTGGTAATGGACGAAAAGGCAGTGGAAGGTACATTTGTTGATTTTCCTGAAAGAGATCAAATTCCGGAAAATATCAATGAACAGTTAATTGTAGAGTTATACTCAAAATAATATAAAAACTCTTTTGTTCAGAACGGAGGCTGCCTTAGGGCGGCCTTTTTTATTATATATTGGAACAAACCGAAAAGATGGGAAAAAGAAAAGCCCTTCAACAATTTCTGCTGAAGGGCTTTGTTTGATTATTTATTGCCTAAGGCAATAATAAATTGCTTAGTGGAATTGTTCTGCCTCGGTAGAGCCTGCTAAAGCTGTAGTAGAAGATTGACCTTGCTGCACAACGTTTTGAACTGCATCGAAGTAACCTGTTCCTACAAAAGATTGGTGTTTAATAGCTTTAAAGCCGTCCTTTTCCATAGCAAATTCACGTTGCTGCATTTGGCTAAAACCTGCCATGCCGCGCTCTACATAGTTTTTAGAAAGTTCAAACATAGAAGAGTTCAATGCGTGGAAACCTGCCAATGTAATGAATTGGAATTTGTAGCCCATTGCAGCAATATCTTCACGGAAGGTAAGCATTTGCTTTTCGTCCATAAATTTTGCCCAGTTAAATGAAGGCGAACAGTTGTATGCCAACATTTTGCCCGGATATTTAGCGTGGATGCCTTGTGCAAATTCGCGTGCTAAACCTAAATCTGGGTTTCCTGTTTCCATCCAAATTAAATCTGCATAAGAGGCGTATGAAAGACCACGGTCAATACCTTGCTCTAAGCCATTTTTTACATAGTAGTAGCCTTCTGACGTACGTTTGCCGGTAATGAATTTGCTATCGCGAGGGTCTATATCTGAAGTAATAAGGTTGGCTGCTTCGGCATCGGTTCTAGCAATTACTAAGGTTGGTACATTGCATACATCGGCTGCCAAACGTGCGGCAACTAATTTGTTGATAGCTTCTTGTGTGGGAACCAATACTTTACCGCCTAAGTGTCCGCATTTTTTTGCAGAGGCTAATTGGTCTTCCCAGTGTACACCGGCAGCACCTGCTTCAATCATACCTTTCATTAGCTCAAAGGCGTTGAGGTTGCCTCCAAATCCGGCTTCGGCATCGGCTACGATTGGCACCATCCAATCGCGTTGTGGCTCTCCATCCATGTATTCAATTTGGTCTCTGCGCATTAAGGCATTGTTGATGCGTTTTACTACGGCAGGAACTGAGTTTGCAGGATAAAGTGATTGATCCGGATACATTTCGCTGCCTAAATTGGCATCGGCAGCTACTTGCCACCCCGAAAGGTAAATGGCTTTCATACCTGCTGCTACTTCTTGCACAGCTTGGTTTCCGGTAAGGGCTCCAAGTCCTGCTACCCAAGAATCGGTGTGTAGGCGATTCCATAGTTTTTCTGCTCCGTTGCGAGCTAATGAATACTCAACTTGTACAGAGCCTGCAATATTGATTACTTCTTCGGCTGTGTATGGGCGAGTAACGTTTTTCCAACGTGGGTTGGTTTCCCATTCTTTTTTAAGCGCGAGCGCTCTTTCTACTTTTGTTGCCATTTGTTTTGTAAATTGATTGTTTTTGTTTTTTAATGAAGTGAAGTTTCTTTATGAGTAGTCATTTAGTCTATTTCTTCGTAGGCAGGAAGGGTTAAAAATTCTACATAATCGCCTTGGTTTACCAGTTCATCGAACATGGCAATGGCACGTTGCATGGTTGGTGTATTAAATGCGGCTTCGCCAACGTATGCTTTCACATTTTCTAATTCGCTTGGTAGTAATTGTTTAAACAATTCGTAGGTAATGGTTCTGCCATCATCGAGTTTGCTGCCGTTTTTAATCCATTGCCATACTTGTGTGCGCGAAATTTCGGCTGTGGCGGCATCTTCCATTAAGTTGTGTATGGCTGCTGCACCTACTCCGCGTAACCAACTTTCAATATATAAAATGCCTACGTTTATATTCATGCGTAAGCCTGCTTCGGTAATAGTTCCTGTTGGCACTTCCAATAGGTCTTTTGAGGTGTAAACTTCTCCGTTGCGGGTAATGTGGTAGTTGTTTGCTGTAGGCATGTGTTCGTTGAAGATATCCATGGCTACTTTAACTAGGCCAGGGTGGGCAACCCAAGTGCCATCGTGGCCGTTGGTTACTTCGCGCAGTTTATCTTGGCGTACTTTTTCTATTGCTGCATTATTGGCTGCTTCATCGTTTTTAATTGGAATAAAGGCACTCATGCCGCCCATGGCATGTACTTTTCTTTTGTGGCAGGTTTGGATAACAAGCTTGCTGTATGAAGCCATAAATGGAACTGCCATGGTTACCTGACCGCGATCCGGCAATACAAAGCCGGCTGCATTACGGAGGCGCTTGATATAGCTGAAGATGTAATCCCATCTTCCGCAGTTAAGTCCTGCCATGTGTTCGCGGAGTTCATAAATAATTTCGTGTAGTTCGAAGGTGGCAAGAATGGTTTCAATTAGAACGGTTGCTTTTATGGTGCCTTGCGGTATGTTGAGTTCGTTTTGTGCAAATACAAAAACATCGTTCCAAAGGCGGGCTTCTAAATGGCTTTCCATTTTTGGAAGGTAGAAGTATGGACCGCTGCCATTTGCCAATAGTTGTTTTACGTTGTGAAAGAAATATAAGCCAAAATCGAACAATGAGCCACTCATTACTTCTCCATCTACGGTTACGTGTTTTTCATTTAAATGCCAGCCACGCGGACGTACAAGGAGTGTGGCAATTTGCTCGTTTAATTTATATTCTTTTCCATTTTCGTTTTTAAAGGAGATGGTTCTTTTGTTGGCATCGCGCAGGTTTATTTGGCCTTCAATATTGTTGCTCCAAAATGGTGAGTTTGAGTCTTCAAAATCTGCCATAAACATTTTGGCACCGCTATTGAGTGCATTTATTATCATTTTTCTATCTACCGGACCTGTAATTTCTACTCTGCGGTCTTGTAAATCGGCAGGAATTGGTGCAGCAGTCCATTCTCCTTCGCGAATGGCTTTTGTTTCGGGTAAGAAATCGGGTAGTTTGCCTCCGTCTATTTCTTTTTGGCGTACTTGGCGTGCTGCTAATAATTCTAATCTTCTTTTATTGAAGTTTTTTTGAAGTTTTTCTACAAATGCCAATGCCTCCGGAGTAAGTATAGATGTGTATTCTGGCGTAATTGCTGCGTTTATTTCAAGTGCCATTTTTGTAAGTGTTTCGTTGATGTTTTTTTATGGAGCCGCAAAAATGGGAAGTAAAACCGAAAGATGCAAGCGAAAATTCGCTAATAAGGGATTTTCGCTAAATTCGCTAGCGGTTATTGTGCCAAAAACCATGGATTTAATAGGTTTTCTTTGTTATACTTTAATGGTTGTTTGGTGTTAAAGTCCACTACTTGCTTGCCTACGGCTTCCACTATTACTTGTGCCGCGGCTGTGTCCCATTCCATAGTGGGTGCAAAGCGCGGATAAATATCGGCTTCGCCTTCGGCAACCATGCAGAGTTTTAGCGAGCTGCCGCGCGATACAAATACTACGTGTTTTCCACTCGCCTTTAGTTCGTTTACAAAATCAATAGTTTCGTTGGAAAGGTGCGATCGGCTGCCCACTATTTTAAGTAAGATTGAACTTTGGTGGATTAATGGTGTTGCTTTTTTGAGTTTAAGAGGCTCTTTTCCTTTGTCTATTTTGAAGGCGCCAACGCCCGAAATGCCAACATAGCAGCAAGATGTAACCGGAATATACACGATGCCAACCACTGGTTTTTGATTTTCGATTAGCGCAATGTTTACTGTAAAATCGCCATTATGGTTAATAAATTCTTTGGTGCCGTCTAATGGATCTACCAACCAAAAGCGTTGCCAATGCTGGCGGGTGCTATAGGGTATTTCTTTAGATTCTTCAGATAAAACAGGAAGGTGGGCGTAGTGTTTCAGCAGTGCTGTTTCAATAACTTGGTGCGAATGTTTATCGGCTTCGGTAAGCGGACTGTTGTCTTCTTTGTGCTCTACTTCAAACGAAGTTTTATATATTTCAAGAATGGCTTGTGCGGCATTAGCTGCAATTTGCACTAATAGTTCGGTATTTATTTCTTTATAGTTGGGCAACATCGTTATTACTTACGTTGCAAGGTAGATGCATCAATATAGGTTGAGGGAACTTTAAAGTCTGCTTCGGTAAGTGGTGTTTTTTGTACGTTGGTTGCTTCTAAGGTAACGATTACATTGCCTGCTGCGTCTTTTATGGTAGATGCCAATGGAAAGCCGGAAAGTTCACTTTCTGCAATGCCATTTAGTTCGGGATAGGATTGGAAAAAACTAGCCCAAGGTTTCACATCCGGCAGCGACTCTGCCAGCCAAAATTCGCAGTTGAACTTTTCGGTATTGAAAATTACTTTTTTGCAAGGTATGCCAGCTATAGTTTTACCTTCGGAAGTAAGCACAGCTTTTCCACGTTTATAGTCGAATCGGGCATCGGGTTTTAAAGAAGTTGTGCTAATGGTGTAAAATATCTTCTTCCCGTTTTCAGGATTTTCATCCATCATTTTTATGGTATTGTTTGCCCTATCGGTAAAAAAGAGCGATGAAACATTCTTGCCTTCAAACTTATTTTTGAGTTGTAGTTTGCAGTTGTTTTTATCAATCTGCCAAACTAATTCCATTTGCATATTTTGAATGGCATTGTCTGTATATTTCATTTGTATAGAATAGCCTTGCGCAGCGCTGTTCAATAGCAATGCCGCCAGTAAAAAACTGAGAACGGAAAGTTGTTTTATGTGGAAATACATATTCATAAACAGTTTTTTTAAAAATAAATTAAGGTCCAATAATTCCTTTTATGAATGAAGAATTATAGGTGCCATCGGGCAAGCCTTGTAAGGAGTGGTTGTTGCGCTTAATAGCCATGCCGGGATTGCCGCCTGCGGGACCATAAACGGGAACTATACCGCCTAATGGAATATTAAAACAGGTAGTTCCAATAATTGGAATGCTTACACATGCCTGAATGGCAATATCAATAAAACCCGGTTGACCGGCTTGTGCAAAGCCTCCGCCATTACCACCTCCGCCACTTGGAATAATATTGATGGTAGCAATACTTATTGGAATAGAAATGGGCAATGCAGCTGCCCCTCCGTTGCCAGGTATGGAGTTATTGCCTGCAGTGGCATCTTGCCCGGATTGGAATAAGCCAATGGTTAAACCGCCATTGTTGGTAGCAGAACCGCCTTTGCCCGATTCGCTGCCACCGCCACCGCCCATGCCTACGCCCATGGTTACAGTACCAATTACAGGAACGTTAAAAGAGAAAGAAACGCCTACGGAGCCGCCACCGCCACCACCTCCATAAATAATACCATTATTTTGGATGATGGTGCGGGTAGTAAGGTTAAGTGCATTACCTCCATCTTGCCCGGGATTGCCCGGAGGAAACTGGTTGAAATTACCGCCAAAACCACCATTGCCGCCACGCCCGAGAAATCCCCCATTGTTTAATATCCCAACTAAAGAGTTGGGGTTTAAATTTCCGGTAGTATAAGTTGGAGCGGTTGCGCTATCGCTGTGTAAAATGGCGCCTTGGTTTACTCTAAAGATTACACATTTTAAAGACCCTGCAGGAAGTAGTGTGCTGTTGCGTGCTTGTAAATCGTAGGTGCTTTGGTCTGTAAATACATCTATCTCTACACATGGCGCAATGTAAACGGTATAGGTAGTAAACTTAATTTCGTTATCGCAAATGGCTTGTACTATTACTGTAAAAGTGCCGGATTGTGCAAAGATTCCTGCCTTTACAACTAATTTTACCGTGCCGCTGGAATCTAAAATATTGTTGCCTTCAAAGTAAACAGAAACACCTTGCGGTGGTGTGGCAATAAATGTAACGGTAGTTTGCTGGTTGCCATTTAATTGGTTTACGGCAATATTGGTAAAAACAGAATCTGCAACTATTCTATCTAATGTATCAATAGGCTTAGGATTGGAAACATTGATGCGGCATTCATAGCAGTTTCTTTCGTAGGTGCGTAACCAGCAATCTCCATTCCAATATTCAATTACACTATCCTGTGCATTGAAGATAGTTAAGCCTCTTAATGGATTTTTTATGGAATCGCGCTGGGTAGAAGTAAGCCGCGTAAGCCCTAATCCTTTTTTGGTAGATTCTAATTGCAGCACAGCACTGCTATCGGGAATTAGAATATTGATGCCCACTTGAGCAATGCTACTTTGCAATACTAAACTAAGCAGCAGTAAAATAATAAAGCGCATAGGCAAAGAAATATCTACAATAATAAAACGAAAAATATAAAACCAGGAGGGAATTTTAGAGAGGTGCAAACGTACCTAAAAATAAGTAGATACAGCAGTTTAACTATTTAATGGGAGTAGGGAAAGAATTAGTGGCTATCTTGTATAGTTGAACCATTTCACGCTGTATTTTTTCTTCTTTTACTTTGTTGAAGCAGTCTTCTTTCACAGAGTCAAAAGATTTTGTTTTAGTGCTCACTCTATCTACTACATAATACATTACCTTAGAAAAGAAACCCGGTACCTGCAATAAATCGCTAAACTTATTTATTGGTATATTTTCTATAACAGAGGTTATTGTAAAGGAAGGAAGCAAGCGTACATCTCGTTCATAGCTTATAGCAAACTCTGAATTTTTATCGCCTTTAAATGGCATGGTAGAGTCGGGTATAGCGGACAATTCCATCACTTTTTTCTTAGCTTTTTCAATAGTGGCTTTATCTTCTTTTAATGCAAAAATTTGAACAGTTGTAATTCTATTCAACTTTAGTGCTAAAATGCTGCTTCCTCGCCAATTTTCTGCAAGCTAAAATCCTAAAGTATATTGTTAGTATTATTAGCATAATGAAGTATTTTACCAGTAGATTCTTCTTTGATGAAGTGATATTCGGAGTTTTGGTTGAAAGTGAATGAAAATGATTTTTTTTACTTGTAAGGGTTTTTAGCTTGTGTAATGTGTTTATGCCACATTGCTGTTGCGCAGAGTCCCGCAAGCGGAGATGCTGCGGGGGAGGAAAAACTTTTTGTTAGCACAGAATCCTATCCAATAAATTATTGGGCTTGCGGTATGTAAACTGACCAGCTTTGGTCGTGTTCTTGGTTATCGTCTATTACCCGTGCATTGCACGAAACCATGTATGCTTTTGCAGAACTGCCTCCCACGCCTTGGTATCCTATAGTAGCCGACTGCCCGCAAGATGCTGGAGCTATATCAGGAAAATACTTTACGGTAATAAGCCCCGATTCATGTATTACAACCTGCCAATTTACGTCATTTCCCGAATTGCCGTAAACATATTCTTCACCTTGTATAATGAAGATACGACCTCCTGCTGTGCCCAATAATTCTACATCAATATGATCGTCTTCAGTTACCAGGTCATCCCAGTAAGCACAAATTACGGGCATAGAAAAAGTAGCTGTTGGAAGAGGTAAGTTAGAGCGACTAGAAGCAGCGGATATGGCTGTTGCATCGCCAAACGCCACCCAGCCATTGCTACTAATGGTTACCTGTGTATATGTAGTACCTTCTATAGTAAAGTTGAATCCTAAATTTACTAAGGTAGAAACATCATCTCCAGAAACGGTATTGCTATTAGCTAAATCATCGGGGCTTGGTTTCATGCTTGAGTTAAACGAAACTACCGAGCCTAGAGCTCTGCCTGCTTTAAGCAAACCACTGGCTTCTGCATACACCTCTCTGTTACCTGTACCCGCTAAATTGCTTAAGGTAGTTGCGCCATTACTGTGCGCAAAAGTTACCGCACTGTTAGCAATAAATACATCACCATTGGTATTGTTTACCCTTATAGGGCGTAAAGTATTCCATGAGCCATATTGATCGCCTGATGCAGTAAGCAAAGGTATGTAAGTGTCTGTGCCATCGTTACGTATAAACGAACCAAAATTACCTGCTACAGCTCTAAACTGACCTGAGCCACTACCTAAGGTTCCAATCACTTCTCTACTGGCGCGTACATCACCGGTTACATCTAAACGGTAAGCCGGGGAAGTAGTACCAATACCCACAAAGCCATTGGTATGTATGCGCATTCTCTCACTGCTGGATTGGGTAAAAGTAATAGGCTCGTCTCCATTATCGTTAGTTCCTATTTCCAACCAAGATTCACCTGCGGCATCACCGGTAGAATGGAAACGGATAAACCCTTCATCTGTATTTGCCGCCCAATACGGCCCTTTGTCCACATCATATCTGCCATTGCCATTTATCCAAAAATTGGCACTTTGGGCTAATGAATTTTGGTTTTTAATAAAGCTGCCATCTATATCTTGTTGGAAGGCAACATCTTTATAGCTGCTATAAGGAGTAGCGCTGTTCCATGCTTGTTGGTAAATGCGCATGCCAATTTGGTCTTTACGGAACATAACTAAGTTATCGTTGCCTCCCGTAGCATCGGTGTAAGAGCGCAAATGCAAGAAATCGGCATAAGGGCTGCTGTTGTTATTTGCCCATGAGGTAAATCCAAATTTTGCATAACCACTATTGATGTCAGAAGGTGCAATAGTACGGTCATCAATGCGTTGCCATTGACCATCTAAATTAGCACTTACCACTCCTGCACTAAAATTGCCGGATGCATCGCGCATTACCACTGTGTTTGCATTATTAGCTGCTGTAGCAGCATCTAGTTTTGCTTTGTCGGTTGCGCTCATGCTTCCTGCTGCACTTCCTGTAGCGGGAGTAATGCTGATAGTAGGAGTATTACCTCCAGACGAAGCAATCGGAGCAGTGCCGCTTACACTAGTTACCGTTCCGGCAGAAGGTGTAGTAGGTACCCATGCTGAGCCATTCCATTGAAGGACTTGCCCTGTTCCGGCACCCATTTGATTAAGGTCTGCAGCTATAATAGTTCCATCAGCAATTTTAGTTGAGTTTACGGCATTATTGGCAATAGAAGGTGTAGGATAGCTTCCTGTTAAATCGCCTCCTGCTGCTCCGCTTGGCGGTAATGCACTTGGTGTTCCGGCAACATCGCTGTATTGTACTTGTGCAAATTCATAAGCTGTGTTAGCATTGTTTCTTCTAAGAACTTGATTGCCTGCAGAAGCAGCTACACCAGTTACAGGCGCTCCACCATTGCCTTGTATAATACCGGTTACGGTGTTTACACCTGTACCGCCATTTGCTACGGGCAATACATTATTTACTTTAGAAGTAAGGTCAATAGTATTGTTTTGAATATCGTTCCCTGTAATACTGTTATCTACAATTTTAGCTGAGTTTACGGCATTGTTGGCAATAGAAGGTGTAGGATAGCTGCCTGTTAAATCGCCTCCGGCAGCACCAGAAGGAGCTCCACCGGTACCATAACCCACTGCTTTCCAGGCAATACCGTCCCAGAAATCGGTTCGGTTTGAATCTGTATCAAAAACCAATAAACCTTTATTGGAAAGAGTAAGAGAACCCCCTAATGTATTTTTTTGTGCAGTAGTTAATCTTGGAATATAGAAACCTTTATTTGTAATGTCGGTAGAAAACACAGCTTTTGCCGTATCGGTAGTAACACTACCGGCAACAAAGCCGCGTGTGCCAATAACTTTATCGTTTGCTTTGGCGCTTCCTGCTACGTCTAATTTCTGTTCTGGATTAGAAGTGCCAATCCCCACTCTGCCGCTTTGAGCAGCAACAAATAGTGAAGTACTTAGTAGCACTAACAGTAAGGTGGAAGGAAGAAAGTAATTCTTTTTCATGTATGTATGTTTTAATACGATATAGATTTAGTAAGGCTGATTAAGCCCGTAAAAATAGTAAACACAAAATATATGCCAAAAAATAGTATTAGGAGAGGGCAGGTATTTTTGTAATAGCCGAATGGCATAATGAAGGTTTTATGCTATTACGAAGAACTTAGTTATGGGTTACAGTAAAAGGTAAGTTCTGGATTGTTCCTTATTGTAAACTCAAGATAAACTAATTGAATACATGAGTTTTGCTGTAACTGTAAGATATCTTTAGGTAGGTGAGGTACTTAATTCCAATAATAGGACTCATTTCTGTTTAGAAATATACTTTTCAAGCATTGCTCTTAGTTCAGCTATTTCTTTCTTTAGTTGTAGCATTTCAATATTGTCGGCAGAATAACTTTGTTGCGTTAAATGCCCGGCTCCTTTTTCTATAGTTTGTATTTTAGCATTAAGTTCTTCGATTTGTTTGGCATGAGTATTTTGAGTAGCGGTTAAGGCTTGGATTCCCACCAAAGCTACACCTGCCGGATCGGTATAAGAAATCATTGAATCGTTAGTGCCATTTAAGCCAAACTGTTGGTGAAAATCTTCTGCAAAAGGACCTATATGTTTTATATCGGGGGATTCACATTTGTAGTTCCACTTCTTTAACTCGAGTGTATTGATGCGTTTGAGTATATCTTGTTTGTCTATAGTTTCTATATTTTCTTTCTTTTTACGTGATGATACAGCCGTCCATGTACCTCCAGCACTAACATATGCGGAATAAACGCCACCAATAGAAACATACATATAGCTGCCATTGGTTTTAAGTGTAGGGTATATATTGTTTGCATAGCCGGGTAAGTCTCCGGTAAGTGCCAAATAGCCATTTGTTGGTACTGAATTAACAATATTGCCGGCCACATCTAACTTGTAATTGGGACTAACACCAATCCCTACATTGCCGGAGGCAAAATAGGTACTGCCAAATTGGATATTTAGTTGTCCTGTTTGGCTCCATGAATCGGTAAGGTAGAGTGTTTTTCCCGAGGCTGGTTCTACGTAAATATCGCCATTGCCACCCAAACCCCATTGATGCAGGTACGTTTGTGCATAGCTTCCGGTATAGCCGGCATAAACGGAACCTGCTGCACGAATGTTTCCGTTTACATCTAGTCGTTCTCCTGGCGCGGTGCTTCCTATGCCTACATTACCACTTCCGCGTTGAAAGGTCGTTACATATCCGGCACCATTGTTATCCCACACATAAAACTGGTTGCCGCTTGTTCCGTTGCCGCTTGCATTAGATCCAACTTGCCATGCGCCTGAGGGTACTTCATAAGTGATATCGCTTTCAGCAGCAGAGCTTCGAAGGTACATTGGAGAACCGTTGGTAGAAGATATATCTAAATTGCTAGCTGGGTTATTGGTGCCAATACCTACATTTCCCTGTATTGCAAGCCCATTGGTAGGGGCATTTAATTGTGCATAACTAGGACCAATAGCCATACCTCCATTTTCAAAATTGGCAGTCATTACTCCATCTTGAAATATCCCCAATCCCCAATAAGTGGAGTATGCCTCCACACCCAAACCACCGGAATGTGCATTGTTGGCATAGCTTACTCGCATGGCTTCTTGGTTATAGGTTGGCCAATCTGCATGAAGCCGTACGGTAGGAGCTGTAATACCAACACCCACCTTTCCATCAGGCAGCATTACCATGCCCCAGCCTCCTCCGCTGGCATCTCCGGTTCCATTTATGCCAAACCAAAGACTGCCATCTCCATTATTCCCGATCATAGATGTTTTATTGGAACTAGTAGAAAAGAAACGCAATGCCGGATAATCGGCACTGCTTAGGCGTAAGTTGTTTCGCCATCCGCTACTCCAGTTGGTGTTGCTATACGATTCTAAATTGGCTGCAGGAGTAGATGTACCTATACCCACATTGCCTCCGTAATCCACAAAAAGATCGTTTTCGCCAATATTCATTCTGCCAATTTTTGCAGTAGCCGTTACTGTGCCTCCACCTGTTGGGAGGGTGCCGGAATACAGTGTGGCTGTGTGGTATCCATAGCTTGATGATAACAAGGATAGAGAAGAAACATCTGTGGTGAAATTTACTTCAATATAGGCATTTGCCGATCCATCATAAGTAACTCTTGCATCGGACCAATAAGCAGATGTACTTTGTGATGTAATTTCTATGCCTCCTACTGTACCCCAATCTTTAAACCAGTCTAAAGTTGTCATGGTGGGAGTGTAGGAACCTCCGGATGTATAGAGTGTAACAGTTCCAAACCCTCTTCCATTGATTCCATCAATATGGGCAATTCTTTTCCATCCTATGCCACCGGTAGAGGCATTTGCTGAAGCACTAATGGCTTGGTCGGACCATGTTGCATTCCCATTAGCATCGGTAGATACCAATACTTTTCCGGCTGCGGGACTGCCGCCTCTTATTCTCACATTGCCATTTACATCTAATGCAGAAGTTGGTGAAGGCGTTTTAATACCCACATTTCCGGCATTATCAATTCTCATTTGTTCGGTTAGTGTTGATGTGCCATCGGCTGTGGTAGATAAGGTAATAGCGGTAGGCAAATCTGTAGAGCCGGAAGACGCAGCATCGCGCAATACTTGAATTTGCGCTTGAGGCGAAGTATTGTAGTTATCTCCTACGTTTATATTAGCTAACACTGTTCCGGCAGTTGTATTGGAAGCTGTTTGCCGAAGAAGAAAGTTCGCAGGATTAGAGCCTGCAATATTTCTTACCTCTAAATCAGCAGTTGTAGTTGGTTGGTTAGAACCAATTCCAACTCCTTTGGCAAACCATGCACTGTAATCTCCACCGGTACTATACACTCCAAAAGTTTTATCGGTAGTTGAATGGAAGGCAATATTGGTAACAGGCGCGGCACCTATGGTTAAGTTTCCACGTATGGCAGCAAAAGTATTAGACCCTGATGAGGCAGTATTGGTTCCTCTTATAGCATCATAAGAACTGCTGCCGCTTTCGGCATAAAGACGAGCGGTAGTAGAGCCGATACCTGTACCTACCGAAAGTGAGCTGTTACCAGTTCCGCTGAAGGTAAGTTTATTTCCATTCAGCGCTACATCGGTATTGTTAGCTAAAGTACCGCCCAATTTAATATCGGGTGTGCTACCTCCGCTTGAGTTTAGTCCGTTGCTGGCGCTTACACTAGTTACTGTTCCGGCAGAAGGTGTAGTAGGTACCCATGCTGAACCATTCCATTGGAGTACTTGCCCTGTTCCGGCACCCATTTGATTAAGGTCTGCTGCAACAATAGTTCCATCAGCAATTTTAGCTGAGTTTACGGCATTGTTGGCAATAGAAGGTGCAGGATAGCTGCCTGTTAAATCGCCACCGGCAGCGCCCGAAGGTGATCCACCGACTCCATCGCCTATGGCTTTCCAAGCAGTGCCGTCCCAAAAATCAGTCCGGTTTGAATCGGTATCAAAAACCAATAAGCCTTTATTGGAAAGAGTAAGAGAACCTCCTAATGTGTTTTTTTGTGTAGTAGTTAATCTAGGAATATAGAAACCTTTATTTGTAATATCGGTAGAAAACACAGCTTTTGCCGTATCGGTAGTAACACTGCCGGCAACAAAGCCTCGTGTGCCAATAACTTTATCGTTTGCTTTGGCGCTTCCTGCTACGTCTAACTTCTGTTCGGGATTAGAAGTACCAATCCCCACTCTGCCGCTTTGAGCAGCAACAAATAGTGAAGTACTTAGCAGCACTAGCAGTAAAATTGAGGAATAGAAGTAGTTCTTTTTCATGTGTGTATTATTTAAATCAGAGCATATTTAGTAGGCTAAATATGTACGTGAAGATAATAAACACAAGATATATGCCAAAAAATAGTATTATGATTTGAGTCGGAATTACTTGATGGTAAAATATGTTGTTGAATTTCTGAGATAGTTTATGTGCGATAATACAGGTTGCTGTTATAGCATGGTGCAGATTATTTTAGACGGTAGATGTATAGCTAATTAAACAATCTAAAATAGCCATTAGTAAGGGTAAGTGCTAAGCTAATTGTATAAAATATTTTATTTTGTACCTTGTTTTAATAGCCCTTCTACTTGTTTCTCTAACGCTTCAATTTTGGCTTTCAGTGCATCATTTCGGTTGTGTTTTTATTAGAAGTTGAACTCTTTAGTGAATTGATTTCACGTTGTTGTTCTTGTACTGCAAGGGTAAGAATTAGGAATAATATCCATATAGTTCACACCTGAAGTTTGCATAGAATCAGTACCTACACTAATTAACTCTGGCAATACTTTTTGTATTTCTTGTGCAATCAAACCATAGCGCAGGTTTGGGGGCAGTCGTTCATCCACCCAATGGTCAGTTATCGATAGCAACCGACCATTGGATGGAAAAGTATTTTTTGATAAATGATTAAAGTAGGATAAGTGTGTTTGAGATTGAATGGCTACAAACACTTTTACAACTATGTACTATGAATAAAAAATTACTTTTTCTTCAGTTCCTCAATTTCTTGTTTGAATATCTCGTTTTGCTTTTGTAATGCTTCTATCATCTTCTGTTGTTCCTGTATGGATTTTACTAATATAGGAGTAAGTTTGCCATAGCTTACACTCCAATAGCTGTTGGGGTCTTGAGGTTTATTTACTAATTCAGGTGCCACATTATTCAAATCTTGTGCAATAAATCCGAATGATTTTTCCGTAGTAGCATCTTTTAATCCATCGTTTACATTAAAAGTGCGAGGGTGAGCCATAGAATAACTTACTGGGTTCATCTTTAGCAAATCACTCAATCCATATTGAATAGGTTCCACATTTGATTTCAGTCGCTTATCAGAGAAATAGTAGTAATCGGTTGCTATTATGCCTGCGTAATCCATCCTAGCTGCTTCATACAAATTTCCATCACCACTTACAGTAGCTGTATAAGGCTGTACAAAGAAACTCAAATTCATAGATTGAGACAATCCGCTGCAGCATAGATTAGATCTAACCGCTGAAATCATCGCTCCCGTAAAATTACTTACTACGTCTCTATAGCCAGCAAAACGAATGGCGTAAAAGGGTTTGCCCCCGCTGCCATTCCAGCCTAACTGATCATTGTAGTTTCCAATTAAAACCCCATTGCCACTTCCTATCCCAGCCACATGCAATTTATAGGTAGGGTTGGTAGTTCCAATCCCTACGTTTCCGGTTGGTGTTATATACATTCTTTCGTTGTAGCCTGCGTTATTGTTTATATCGCTCACAGCAGCATCATTATAGGTTTGAAAACTTAAAGCAGGTGCACGCAAGGTAATCTGATCGGGTCCAGAGCTATTTGTTCCATCATTGGTATGAAACAAAATTAGCTCTGTTTTTTCATTGGCATTACCCTGTCCTGCAGGAACGGTACGTGCGGTGATGTATGGAGAAGGGTCTCCAGTTGGAGCAGTAAAAGATAAAGTACCCACGGTTCCCGTGCCGCTAATATTGAAGTTTGCGCCAGTTTGCTGTGCGGTCTGGTTTTTAATAAAGCTGCCATCTATATCTTGTTGGAAGGCAACATCTTTATAGCTGCTATAAGGAGTAGCGCTGTTCCATGCTTGTTGGTAAATGCGCATGCCAATTTGGTCTTTACGGAACATAACTAAGTTATCGTTGCCTCCCGTAGCATCGGTGTAAGAGCGCAAATGCAAGAAATCGGCATAAGGGCTGCTGTTGTTATTTGCCCATGAGGTAAATCCAAATTTTGCATAACCACTATTGATGTCAGAAGGTGCAATAGTACGGTCATCAATGCGTTGCCATTGACCATCTAAATTAGCACTTACCACTCCTGCACTAAAATTGCCGGATGCATCGCGCATTACCACTGTGTTTGCATTATTAGCTGCTGTAGCAGCATCTAGTTTTGCTTTGTCGGTTGCGCTCATGCTTCCTGCTGCACTTCCTGTAGCGGGAGTAATGCTGATAGTAGGAGTATTACCTCCAGACGAAGCAATCGGAGCAGTGCCGCTTACACTAGTTACCGTTCCGGCAGAAGGTGTAGTAGGTACCCATGCTGAGCCATTCCATTGAAGGACTTGCCCTGTTCCGGCACCCATTTGATTAAGGTCTGCAGCTATAATAGTTCCATCAGCAATTTTAGTTGAGTTTACGGCATTATTGGCAATAGAAGGTGTAGGATAGCTTCCTGTTAAATCGCCTCCTGCTGCTCCGCTTGGCGGTAATGCACTTGGTGTTCCGGCAACATCGCTGTATTGTACTTGTGCAAATTCATAAGCTGTGTTAGCATTGTTTCTTCTAAGAACTTGATTGCCTGCAGAAGCAGCTACACCAGTTACAGGCGCTCCACCATTGCCTTGTATAATACCGGTTACGGTGTTTACACCTGTACCGCCATTTGCTACGGGCAATACATTATTTACTTTAGAAGTAAGGTCAATAGTATTGTTTTGAATATCGTTCCCTGTAATACTGTTATCTACAATTTTAGTTGAGTTTACGGCATTATTGGCAATAGAAGGTGTAGGATAGTTTCCTGTTAAATCACCACCGGCAGCACCAGAAGGTGGTCCACCGGCACCATCACCCACTGCTTTCCAAGCAGTACCGTCCCAAAAATCGGTTCGGTTTAAAGTGGTATCAAAAACCAATAAACCTTTGTTGGTAGCGTTAAGAGTTAATCCTAAGCTGTTTTTTTGTGTAGTAGTTAATCTTGGAATATAGAAACCCTTATTTGTAATATCGGTAGAAAACACTGCTTTTGCCGTATCGGTAGTAACACTGCCAGCCACAAAGCCGCGTGTACCAATAACTTTATCGTTTGCTTTGGCGCTTCCTGCTACGTCTAATTTCTGTTCGGGATTAGAAGTGCCTATTCCCACTCTGCCGCTTTGAGCAGCAACAAATAGTGAAGTACTTAGTAGCACTAACAGTAAGGTGGAAGGAAGAAAGTAATTCTTTTTCATGTATGTATGTTTTAATACGATATAGATTTAGTAAGGCTTATTAAGCCCGTAAAAATAGTAAACACAAAATATATGCCAAAAAATAGTATTAGGAGAAGGTAGGTATTTTTGTAATAGCCGAATGGCATAATGAAGGTTTTATGCTATTACGAAGAACTTAGTTATGGGTTACAGTAAAAGGCGGGTTCTGGATTGTTTCTTAATTGTAAACTCAAAACAAACTAATTGAACACATGATTTCTACCGTAACAATAAGATATCTTTAGGCAGTGAAGTTTTTAATGTGCATAAGTGAATAGAATTGAAGTCAGAAACATGTAGTAGTGAAGTAAGTACTTATGGCTATGATGTTTATATAAGTTTAAACATTTAGTCTTTACCCAATTTTCGCTTATGTGGATTCTGTGCAATTGCTTAGCTCTTTGTTAGTGCATAGTTCTATTCAAGAAATCCTACAGATAACAAATACAGTAGCAACACACAGTTGGCATATTTACGGATATAAATAAATTCTGTTTTGAGTAGAACTGTTAATATCGGTAGTAATAGGTAACCCTGTCGTAATTCTTACCGTTGCAGTTCGATAATTATACAGGGAAATACGAAAATCTCTGTATTTAATATTCCCACTTATTGTGCCAACACTACCCCATGATAATGAGAAATTATATCCTGTAGCGGGAATTTTATCTAACACATCAGCAGTGTTACCCGAATATCCATACCGAGCAAGGTACATTGAATAGTCAAATAAATTTTGCTGATATTGGGTTACAAATACCTCTATTAGCACCCCTCCCACACTCCAATTTGCTTGGTCGTGAAACTGCCTGAACAGATTAAAAGTGGTCGTTCCGTTAACATTGCTGTTATCCAAAGTTCTCACATAAGTTGTAAGGTTGCCTTGCCGTATTGTTCTGCTGCCTTGCACATCTAATTGGGCAGTTGGTGTAGTGGTACTCAGACCTGTTCCTGACTGACTTATAACCATAGCAGGGGTGCCGGTATTATACTGCCCCCAATCGGTAGAGCCTGCAAAATGCAACATAGAACTGCCCCAGCCTCCAGGCATAGTTGAGTACATCAAAAAACCCGAGTGTTCATTATGAACACCACCATAGTAAGTATCTGAACTGATTTGGATAGAATTTTGGGCGCCATGTGTTGCAGATATAGCCTGATCTGAACCACTAATACCCAGTCCGCCACCACTTATTCTCAATCTCGATAGAGGGTTGGCCGTACCAATCCCCACATTACCTCCATTGTTGTAAATATTATCGTTAATTACCCAAGAAGAGCCATTCCAAAAAGGGGTTTGTCCGGCAGCGGTGCCGTTTTGTAGAAATCCTGTTGCTCCCTGTGCGCCTGTAGCTCCGGCTGCTCCCGTGTCGCCTTTAATTCCCTGTGCGCCTGTAGCTCCGGCTGCTCCCGTGTCGCCTTTAACTCCTTGTGTGCCTGTAGCTCCGGCTGCTCCTGTAGCACCCGTATCTCCTTTAGGGCCAATTGCGGCAACCCAAGATGAACCATCAAAATACCAAAACTGGTTAAGACTTATATCGTACACCAACAAGCCTGTTGCAGGACTACTAATGCTTGTTCTTTCGGAGGTTGTCATCCGTGGAATTAAAATACCTTTTGTGTTTGAACTAATTTCTAAAGCAGAACTTGCGTCAGGTGTAGAAGCGCCAATTCCAACTTGCCCTTCAATAATAGCCCCATTGGTGGGAGCTGCAATACTAGAATAATTAGTACCTACTGAAAGGTTTCCTTTGATAGAGCCTTTACTACCAGGGTTACTTTCTCCAATTCCCACTCTGCCACTTTGTGCAGAGGAAGAAGATATATTGCCGAATAAGCCCATTAGCAGTAGGGCTGTAGAAAGGATATAGTGCTTGTACATGATTTAACACTTTGTGAAAAATAACTGTTTGTTTTTTGCGTGCGCAAAAGTATAAAATGAAAGAAGGACACCAATTGAATGGTAGGTGATTTATCTCATATATACTTTCGATATATACTTCACCGCTGCTCTTACGAAAAGCAATACCAATGGTTGCAGTAGAAGGTGGAAAATTGTGAGGCATTTTTGGGGAGCAATGAAGCAACACTTTTTAACAGGCTTATCCTATTTTTTGTTTAGGATAACCCCATGGTTATATAACTATTTAGATTGGTAAATAGTTACATGAGATGTAATTACTTGAGTACTAAAATAACTAGTCCATAATTACTAAACTTCTGTGCGACTTGTCTTTTTCGGTATTACAATAATTACGGATAGTAGTTCCAAAGCTAGTAGTAAATCCTTCGCGCATCCATTGTATCTTTATAGTGGTAGAAACGCCCGGAGTTACCGATACAGGGAATTGGGTCATGTGTGCATTCCATCCGGTAATAATACTTTCTCCATAGTAATTGTCAAAGTCATAATCAGATGCAATGCTTAAACTACCACCTTGGCTTACTCCATCTTTCAATAGTCTAAATAATCCATATACATAGCCATCGCATTCACCACCTGCACTAAACGATACAAATACCACGCTATGTTGTGGTGTAAATGTAATAGACATGTTTGTCATATCTGTATAAGTGGTTGTGTTTATGCTAATATCTGTAGTTCCTTTGGCATAGTACATATTACTGCCATACGGCAGAGCGGTAGTTGCCCCTAAGATGCCATTCACATCTGCGGTTACATAACGAGTACCAGAGCCTGCAAGACTGTTTACTTTTACATTGCCATTGCTGGCTATACTCATCCGCTCCGGTACATTTCCGGGAGCAGTGGTGGTAGTGCCTGTTCCAAAAGAAACACCTCCATCGTTACCGGTTCCGTTAAACTGCATATACCCCATCCATGTTGCATCAATCTTTTGTTGGATCCGAGTACCTGCAGAGTTCCAATTGGTGCCCGCAGATGTGCGTATTTGTCTAAAATCTAAGTAACTACCGTTGGAATTAGTTGTTGATAGACGCAACATTTCTTGTATGTTTCCAGAAGTTTGTCCTAAAGATCCGTTATATATTTCTAATTTGGCAGAAGGAGAAGCCGCTGTACCAATCCCCACATTACCTCCATTGTTGTAAATATTATCGTTAATTACCCAAGAAGAGCCATTCCAAAAAGGGGTTTGTCCGGCAGCGGTGCCGTTTTGTAAAAATCCTGTAGCACCAGTTGGCCCTTGCGAACCCGCAGCGCCATTAGCGCCTGTAGCACCAGTTGGTCCTTGCGAACCCGCAGCGCCATTAGCGCCTGTAGCACCAGTTGGTCCTTGCGAACCCGTAGCGCCATTAGCGCCTGTAGCACCAGTTGGTCCTTGCGAACCCGCAGCGCCATTAGCGCCTGTAGCACCAGTATCTCCTTTAGGACCAATTGCGGCAACCCAAGATGAACCATCAAAATACCAAAACTGGTTAAGACTTATATCGTACACCAACAAGCCTGTTGCAGGACTACTAATGCTTGTTCTTTCGGAGGTTGTCATCCGTGGAATTAAAATACCTTTTGTGTTGGAACTAATGTCTAAAGCGGAACTTGCGTCAGGTGTAGAAGCGCCAATTCCAACTTGCCCTTCAATAATAGCCCCATTGGTGGGAGCTGCAATACTAGAATAATTAGTACCTACCGAAAGATTTCCTTTAATAGAGCCTTTACTACCAGGGTTACTTTCTCCAATCCCCACTCTGCCGCTTTGAGCAGGCAAAATAAGTGAAAAAACCATAAAAGAAAAAGTTAATAATATAGCAGGGCTAAGGAGATTTTGCTTCATGTTTTGTTTTTAAATAATATTATTGTTAAATTAAATTTATGCAAATGTAAATAAAAATAGATCTATATATTGTTAAAAGTATGTACGTATAAAAAATTATGAAATAATTGTTAGAACAACATTCATACGAATAAAGAGATAATGTATTACGGAAAACTAAACAGATGGTTTCGGTTTTTTTAAATTTCATATATGGTTTATGTTAAATTACTATTGTAAAGTTTAAGATAGTGGTTATTGGCTACTTATGCGGAAAGAAAGAGGTGTAAACTCCAATAGAAGGATTGTTCTAAAGACTTTAATGGTAAATAAGCATACTGAACTAGGCAGTATTGTATAAAGGGTGATAAAAAAACTAGACGTATGGTGTAGTATTTTTAAAGCAGGTTGTTAGGTAGAATAGTGGTTTTTTAGTTTGTGAGTTTTACAAATATTCTAATTGTTCTATCTGTTTAAAGTGCTTAGAATCAATTTGTTTTTAAGTTTTGCTCATTAGTGAGTAGTGTTTTCATATTTTTTCACACTGTATTCTCATATTTTATTTTCGCTAAAATTAATTTATTGAAAATGAAATTGTACTTTTGGCACGCGGTTTGGTACATCAAGTTGTAGAATCTTTTATTGCATGAAAAACACTATACTATTTTTAATTGCGAGCTTATTTACTTTCTCAGTTTTTAGTCAAGCTCTTACTCCTAATTACACCTTGTATAATTCTTCGGATACTATTTACATTCAGCCGGGTGCATTGCTGTATATTGGCGATGATCCTGATAACGGTGAATATGGCGACTTGGTACTTCGTGGCGACTCTACCGTATCGGGAGAAGCAGCTATTTACAATGATGGCGTAATTTCATTAACCGGAGATTTATTTTCTGGCGATACTATAGATGGTAAAAGCTATGGAAACCCCAAGTTTGATACTGTAAGAGGCGTAAGCTATTCCATCCCTAATACTGAAATTAAGGAGCGAATGGTGGTATTTTCCGGAGGATATAATCCACAAACAATTAAGGGCTATTTTGACCAGCCGGAAGCTTCTTTCTTTAATTTAGGTATTGATAAAGATATAGACCAAGCCGGTATTAGCGTGGTTTTAGCTTCAAATGCACGTGTGCGCGGGTCAATAGTTTGGGATCCGGCTCAACCGGGTATTACTTCGGCTACTTACGATGAAAACAAAGCTGCGGCAATGGCGGTAAACGGAGGCTACCAAAGAGGCGGTAAGTACGGTAGAATTAAAACTTACAGAAATGGAAAAGATTATGAATTATACGTGGCAAACCCAAGTACAAACGCAATAGTAAACTACTCTGCATTTGTAGTAAATGGGGCTGATGCGCTTAAAATTGTAGAAACACGTGGCGAACAAGGTGTGGGCATAGGCGGTCTATCGCGCGAAATTGGAAGCACAGGAGTTGATTACGCATTTCCGGTAGGTACGTTGGATAAAGGAAACAACGGAGCCATGCTTAACTTTAATTCATTACCTCCAAGTGGTTCTCGTAAAGTGCGTTCATTATTTGTGAATGTGCCGGATAGCTCAATAGGAAGAGTGAATTACAGCCACTATTCAAGCAGTTATAGCTGCAATGGAGGCAATCCTCAATGGTTTGTATTCGATACCTTTGTTGCCAATCACGGTTACTGGAGTTTTACTGCAGACCAAAACAATAATGGCTACTACAAGTATGTAATTAAATCTTTCCCAAATGGTTTAGATGCATATAGCGCAGGATTGATTAGCAGCGGTAATAATATTCGCTTGTTAAAATATTCTGATGATGTTGAAAATAAGCCAATCGGAGACTGGTCGCCATATACGCCCGGTGTTGGTAGTGCCGATGCTAACTTAGAATCTTTCACGCTATTTAATGGTAATATGAATGCTTGTTACAACAGCACGAGTGCAGGTATTCCGGGTGGGCCATACCAAGATTTTTCTCACTTCCAAATTGGTGGAAGTTCATCTAATCAGTTACCTGTAGAATTGATTTCATTAAAAGCATTTCCTGTAAATAATGAATTTATACGTGTAACTTGGGCTACTGCTACAGAGTTAAACAACAATAAGTTTGAAGTGCTTAGAAGTGAAGATGGTGTTAATTTTGTAAAAGTGGGCGAAGTGAAAGGAAACGGTACTACTACCGAAGTAAACAACTATCTTTATAACGATAAGAATGTATTGCCTAATATCACTTATTACTACCGTTTAAACCAAGTAGATTTTGATGGAACTTCCGAACTTACCAATATTGTTTCTGCTGCCATTACCGGAAGCGAAAACATTGTTATCAGTCAATTTGTACCCAATCCTGCACAAGGTTCTTCTAGATTATTCATTACTTCGCCTACAGATATTCGTTTAAGCGTGTCTATGACTAATCCTCTCGGGCAAGAATTGCAATCTTCAATTATTGAATTGCCTGCGGGAGTTCAAACACCTTTTATTGTAGATGCATCGCTATTGGCTGCCGGAAATTACATTGTTTCTTTGCGCAACGAAACTTTCTTTACCACCAGACGATTGGTTGTAACCACACACTAAACAAAACAAGTTGAGTAAAAAGTAATTTTCATACTTAGTATATTGTACGTATAAAAGCAAGTTAGGTTTCATTCTAACTTGCTTTTTTTCATTTTAAGTATCTAATCTTTCGTTTTAAGTAAAACTTAGGAGCTTTTCTTGCTTTTTTAGGTGCTCATGTTCTACATTCGCGCCCCTATGAGAAGGAATGTGAGTGTAGAATTACGGGAAAACCTGTTGGAGCAAGCGCGCCAGATGTTTGTAAAACAGGGAATAAAAAGCCTTACAATGGATGAAATTGCCCAAAAAATGGGCATGAGTAAGAAAACAATTTACGTACTCGTGCGTGACAAGTCTGAATTGGTTTTAGAAGTAATTGAGCGCTATATAAACAATGAGAAGAAGATAAGTGAAGAAATAAGAGCCAAGGCTGTGAATCCAATAGAAGAAATGATATTGGTAATGGCGCATGTATTGCAGCAAACTAAAGAGCTAAACCCGCAGGTGCTTTTTGATATGCAAAAATACTATCCCGAAAGCTGGCAAATTTATCACCACTATCGGCAGAGTTATTTCTTCGATTTTATACAAAGCAATATTAAAAACGGCATAAAAGATGGATACTACCACAATAACTTTAAAATAGATATGGTAGTGAAATTTTACATTGGTTCCGTTAGTATTATTTCCGACCAAATATTATTCCCTTCTAAGTATTATACTTTTGTATCGGTACTGCAAGAATACATTCAATATCATTTACGCTCAATAGTTACTACTAAAGGTTTAGAAGAGTTGCAAAAACATCCATGTAATTCATTTTGAGAAAAATCTTATGCCTCAACAAAATATAATTTGTAAAAAACCGACTACTCAACATCAAAATATGCCGATGAAACTTTTATCTGTGCTTACTGCTGTTTTATGGAGTGCAATTGCCATTGCACAACAGCCCGAATTTGTAAAGGCATTTTCACTGCAAGATGCCATACAGTACGCAATAAAAAATAACTACGATGCCCAAAATGCAGCCTTAGAAATAAATAAAGCAAAATGGAGAAACTGGGAGATAAAATCAGTTGGATTGCCTACAATTTCTGCCAATGTAGATTATACCTACTACTTTAAGCAGCCAATTTTTCCCGCAGCAGAGAAGTTGTTTAACGACCCCAATAGCCCCACCACACAAGTGTTTGGATACCTATCTCAATCCGATCCGGTTATTAGAAAAATACTGTACGATTATGCTGTAAACAGTAAAGACGCAAAAATAAGTTTTGTTCTTCCGCACAATATTTCAACCGGACTCACCATTAGCCAGCTGTTGCTAGATGGACGGTATTTTATTGGCTTGAAGGCTACCCGCGATTTTATGAAAGTGGCACGTCTGCAAAAAGATATGAGCGACCAAGATGTGCGCTATAATGTAATGAAAGCATACTACCAAGCACAAGCTGCAAACGAAAGCAAGCAGTATTTAAACGAAGTAAAAGTATTGGTAGAAAAACTAACCAACGATACCCGTAAAATATATAAAGAAGGCTTAACCGAAGAGCTAGATGTAAACCGGTTAGAATTAGCCCTTAGTAATCTAGAAAGCCAAATAAACACTACTGATAAATTAGCACAAGTAGCCGTGGCCAACCTAAAATTTCAGATGGGTTTGAATCTTACCGATGACATTATACTCACCGATAAAATAGACGATTTGCGTGCTAAAATGGATCCAAGTATTGTAGCAAGTTTCGACCCGGGAAAAAGAATAGAATATCAATTGCTCGATGTAGCAACGCGTGTTCGCCATTACGATGTGCAGCAGCGCAGAAGCGGTCATTTCCCTTCATTGGTAGCATTCTTAAACTATGGATGGCAAGCACAAGTAAATAAGTTCGGAGATTTCTTTAAGTCGAGCGAAACTACCTTCCCCGATGGAGATGTGCGCAAACGCAGTAGTTGGTTCGAATCCGGCATTGTAGGCTTAAAATTAAACATCCCAATTTTCGATAGTGGTAACAAAATGGCAAGCGTACAGCAAGCAAAAGTGGACGAGCAAAAACATAAAAACGATTTCGAAAAGTTTAAGCAAGCAAGCGCCTTGCAATTCGAAAGCGCGCAGGCATTCTTTGTGCAAGCATTAAACGAAGAGCAATACTCCAAAAAGAGTGTGGAGTTAAGTCGAAAAATATATACTAAAACCAATGTAAAATTTAAAGAAGGTATTGGCAATAGCTTTGAATTAGTACAGGCACAGCAAGAGCTTATTCAAAGCCAGTTGAAGTTTATACAAGCCCAATTGAACTTGCTAAATACTAAAGCAGATTTAGATAAAGCCATAGGAAAATAAGAAGTGATAAAAACAAAAGCACTCTTTCAATACAAAAAAACATTCATCTTAAACGCATTCAATAAATGAAAAAAATACACACTATTGTAGCTGCAGCACTGGTTCTTTCAATTGTAGTTTCTGCTTGTGGCGGAGGCGAAGCAAAAGGTCTTGCAGGGAAGAAAAAGCAATTGAGCGAAGCAAAAACACAGCTTAAAGAATTGCAAACAAAAGTTGCTGCCCTCGAAAAAGAAATTTCAAAATTAGATACCTCATTCCATGCCGAACAAAAAGTGAAATTGGTAAAAGCCGATACACTAAAACCATCGGAATTTAAGCACTTTATTGAAGTACAAGGAACCGTAGATGCCGATGAAAACGTATTGGCAATAAACCAAATGCCAGGCATCGTTACGGCAATATATGTAAAACCTGGAGATAGAGTAACCAAAGGCCAAGTACTTGCCACTACCGATGGCAGCGCTTACGAAAGAGGTGTAGAAGCCTTGCAAACAGGCCTAGATTTAGCT
The DNA here is from genome assembly GCA_019638515.1 of Chitinophagales bacterium. NCBI lineage: Bacteria > Pseudomonadati > Bacteroidota > Chitinophagia > Chitinophagales > Chitinophagales bacterium. Next base: position 771,552 of record JAHBTS010000001.1, read on the forward strand.
ACTACCGCGTATGAAAAGCAAAAACGCCTGTGGGAACAAAATATAGGCAGCGAAATTCAATACCTCCAAGCCAAAACTCAAAAAGAAACAATGGAAAAGCAATTGAAAGCTCAAGTAGCCCAATTGGAAATGACCAAAGTAAAATCTCCCATAAACGGCACCGTAGATGAAGTGCGCCTTAAACTGGGCGATATGGCAGCGCCAAGCCAGGCAATGCCGGGAATTAGAATTATCAATACATCTAAACTTACACTTAAAGCTAAGCTAAGCGATGCCTATATTGGCAGGGTGCGCCAGGGAGATATTGTAAATGTGTTTTTCCCCGATTTAAGCAAAACAGTAGCTTCAAAAATCTCTTATGCAGGGCAAGTGGTAAACCCAACCGGAAGAACCTTTAATGTTGAAACAGGATTAAGCAATGCCAATGGCGAATTAGCTGCAAATATGCTTGCCAAACTTTTAATTAACGATGAAGTGTTGAAGGATGTTTTAGTAGTTCCTTCTAATGTGGTGCAGCGCTCAGCCGAAGGTATTTATGTATTGGTAGCAGCGGAGGAAAGCGGCAAAACCGTAGCACGTAAAAAGGCCGTTAAAACCGGCAGTGAATACAACGGGCAAACCGTAATTACCAATGGATTAAATGCGGGCGATCGCATCATTACATTCGGCTTTAGCGAAGTAGTAGATGGGCAACCAATAGCATTTTAATTTTTTCAAGAACTACTTGCACACCTTGAGTGCCAAATAAATACACTCTCCAAAAAGAAAACTAATGAATACCGAGCGCTTAAAAGAACTGAGTTTTACCAGTTGGTGTATCAATAACCGCACTGCGGTGTATGTATTCACCATCATTATATCTTTAATTGGCTTTAGCACCTACCAAGGTTTGCCAAAAGAACTATTCCCCGATGTAGTGGTGCCAACCATTTCGGTGGCAACTATTTATCCCGGAGCAACTCCTCAGGATATAGAAAACCTTATTACAAAGCCATTAGAGAAGCAATTGAAATCTATAAATGGCGTAAAGAAAATCACCAGCAATTCCATTAGCGATTTCTCCTTGATTATAGCAGAGTTTAATACCAATTTAGACCCAACTGTATGTAAGCAAAAAGTAAGCGATGCAGTAGATAAAGGGAAAAAAGATTTGCCTACCGATTTAGATAACGACCCTCAAATTCAGGAGTTTGATATTTCTGAATTGCCAATTATGAATATCAACTTGGCGGGCGATTTACCGTTGGATCAAATTAAAAAGTATGGCGAAGACTTGCAAGATAAAATTGAGTCGCTAAAAGAAATAACTCGTGTAGATATTGTGGGCGGACTAACGCGCGAAATACAAATAAACGTGGATTTGTATAAGATGACAGCCGCAGGTATCACCTTCATGGATATAGAAAATGCAGTGAAGCGCGAAAATATGAATATAAGTGGAGGCGAAGTACGCGTAGGTGAATTGCGCAGAAACATACGTGTGCGTGGAGAATTTCGCGACCCAAAACTATTGGAAGACATTGTTATCCGCTCGTTTATGGGCAATACCGTGTTTCTAAAAGACTTTGCGAAAATTGAAGATGGGTTTAAAGAAAGACAAGATTTTGCACGTTTAGATCATAAACCCGTAGTTACCCTGAATGTAATTAAGCGAAGTGGCGAAAACCTAATTCATGCTACCGACCAAATTTATGAAATAATAGACGACTATAAGGCCAACCGCTTTCCGCAAGGTTTGCACGTAAAAGTTACAGGCGATACTTCCGATAATACCAGAATTCAATTACACGACTTATTAAATACCGTAATTCTCGGATTTATTTTTGTGGTGTTTGTACTCATGTTTTTCATGGGCTTTACCAATGCCGTATTTGTGGGTTTAAGTGTGCCACTTTCTTGTTTAGTAGCCTTTATTTTAATGCCGGGCTTAGGTATGACCATGAATGTGATGGTACTGTTCTCGCTATTGCTGGCACTCGGTATTATTGTGGACGATGCCATTGTGGTAATTGAAAATACCCACCGTATTTTTAATAAGTATGAGTTTAAAATTGAACAAGCCGCTAAGTATGCAGCAGGAGAGGTATTTATTCCTGTTTTAGCAGGTACGCTTACTACATTGGCACCTTTCTTTCCATTGTTGTTTTGGCCGGGTATTGTAGGTAAGTTTATGAAAAACCTACCGGTTACACTTATTCTTACTTTAGGTGCTTCACTCTTTGTAGCCTTTGTAATGAACCCTGTTTTTGCAGCTTCATTCATGAAGAAAGACGACCACAGCGCACCATCTAGATTGAAAGATTACTACAGAATAATAATAGTGTTGGCAGTAGTAGCACTTATTGGCTATGCAACCCAGCATTTCGGTTTGGGTAATTTATCGGTATTTTTTATACTGTTGATATTGCTATACCATTTTGTAATTCACCATAGCATTATTGCTTGGCAAACTAAAATATGGCCACGCTTTATTGCTGCATATAAATCGTTACTGCATGTTTTAATTGAAGGAAAAAGACCGGTAGCAGTATTGCTTGGTACTTTAATTGCACTTGTGTTAAGTTGGGTAGCATTCATAGCTTCAAAGCCCGTAATTCAATTTTTCCCAAGTGGAGAGCCAAACTTTGTGTATGTATATGTGTTGTTGCCGCAAGGTACCGATGCCATTGTTACCGATAGCATTACAATGGGCATCGAAAAGCGTGTGTACGATGTAATTGGTGAAAATAATCCCGATGTAACTTCGGTAATTACCAATGTAGGTTTAGGTGCTGGCGATCCGCAAAATCCCGATAGAGTGCCAACACCAAACAAATCGAAGGTAACAGTAGCATTTAAGAAATATGCCGAGCGCAGCGATCCGCACACCTCCAAATGGTTAAAAGCAATTCGCGAAGAGTTTAAGAAAAGAGGAGTGGAAGGCGCCACTATTTCGGTAGAGCCTGAGCGCAATGGTCCACCGGTGGGTAAGCCAATAAATATTGAAATTTCAGGTGATGATTTTGAAGTATTGGAGCCACTGAGCAAACAAGTAAAAGCTACTATAGAAAAAGCAGGAGTAGAGGGAATTGATGAACTGAAAAGCGATTTGCAAATAAGCAAACCGGAAATTATTCTTGAAATAGACCGTGAAAAAGCACAGCGCGAAGGTATTTCGTTGGCACAAATAGCCGTAGAAATTAGAACAGCACTCTTTGGAAAAGAAGCAAGTAAGTTTCGTGATGATAACGAAGATGCGCCTATTATGATTCGCTTAGAAGAAAAGTACCGTCAAAAAGCAGAAGAATTGATGAATATAAACATCTCATTCTTTGATATGACAATGGGGCAATTTAAGCAAATTCCGGTAGCATCATTGGCTAAATTGAAATACGATAACTCCATCAGTACTATTAACCGTAAAAATCAAAAACGTGTAATTACTGTTTCCAGCGATGTTACCGAAGGTTTTTCTGCCAATGAAATTGTACCGCAAATTGAAGAACTGGTTGCCAATATGGATATTCCGGAAGGCTACGAAATTAAACTTACCGGGGAGCAAGAACAGCAACAAGAAACCGGAAGATTTTTAGGTGTAGCTTTCGGGGGAGCTTTAGCACTTATGTTTTTAATATTGGTTACACAGTTTAATAGTGTAGCTAAGCCAATTATTATTGGCTCAACTGTATTGTTCTCACTTATTGGTGTTGCCTTAGGATTCACCATCTTTAGAATGCCGTTTAGTGTGGTAATGACGGGAGTAGGTGTATTCTCGCTTGCCGGTATTGTAATACGAAATGGTATTTTGCTTATAGAATTTATTGATGAGTTGAGGCAGCGCGGTTATAGCGTTATTGAAGCAGTAGTTGAAGGTGGCGCTACCAGAATGACACCCGTAATTCTTACAGCATCGGCTGCAATACTTGGCTTAATTCCGTTAGCAATAGGTTTAAATATGGATTTTGCTACACTGTTTAGTGAGTTCGATCCTAAATTTTATATCGGTGGCGATAATGTTTCTTTCTGGGGTCCATTAGCTTGGACAATGGTGTATGGCCTAGTAGTTGCCACATTCTTAACCTTATTGGTAGTGCCTTGTATGTATATTTTGGGCTATAACTTGCGTGAACGCTTTGCAAAGAAAGCATAACCATTTATAGGCATGTCTTGTTAAAGAAACCCCTAAGGTGTATTTTTACATCTTAGGGGTTTTTGTTTCTTTGGATAGTTTAGGAGGTTTAATCTTATTACTTTAAATGCAAGCTAAGTAAAACGTCTTACTAAATGGAATGAAACAATTGTTTCAGAATTGCGTAAAACGTGTAGAAAAATGCACAAAAAGTGTGTAATTTTTAAAACAGTTTCTTTTTTCAGTATTAACTTAACGCCTCTTTCAACAATTGTATAAATTGCTAGTTTCCTTTGTTTTTTATGTATTTCCAATTTTTTTTTGTTAAAAATTGATATTTGTATAATTTGGCACAGTTTTAGTTATATTAGTTTTAGTTCTGAACCTAAATTAAAATTATGATGAAAATTTCTACTCGTTCAATTGCTACTGTAAGGATGGCAATCCTTGTATGCTTGTTGCAGATACTTGCAGGTTTCTCTGAAGTGTATGCACAATGTTGGAATGCTAGTTGGAGTAGTGGTGCTGCTCAATATCATGGAGCACTTACTTCGTGCAGTAATACTACCATAAGGAGTTCAAATTTGGCAAGTACCTGCTATAACCAGTGGGATTGTGTGTATGGTACCAACTATACTTTTACTGCAAGTGGCGGTTTTGTGAGTGGCAGTACTGTATGGACTTATTTTGAATTTACCGGGTCTGTTTGGCAGCCAAGATTAAGTGGAACCGGAGGCACAGCCAATATAACCTCTACTATCAATAGCCCCAGTGGAGGTGGATGGGGGCTAATTGTATTTTATTACAACTCAAGTTGCCCGCCAACATGGCATTCCGGTTCTGCAACATTGCAGTATAGAGTAAATTCGCAGGCATCACCAACAATAAATAATTCATCTAATATTACAGTTTGCGCAGGTAGCGCAGCATCGTATTCTGTTTCGGGTAATTGTAATTATCCGCTCACGAGAACTGCCGGCCCGGCAAGCGGTGCTGCGGCAGCCTTGGGAACTACTACTGTTACTCATGCTACCCAGTATGCTCGTGGCGATGGAGGTTACTTTTGGTGGAATCCGGGAGCTACCAACCAGCAAATAGCATTGGCGGCTTGTGAGGCAACTTATGGTGCCGGCAATTGCTCTGCAGGTTCATGTGGTAACTTTACATATTATTACCGCACGGCAGCAGGGAGTTGTGATTGTGCAAAAGCTATTGGCGAGTTAGAGTTTATTTATAGTAATACCGGCTATACTACCATTGGGCAGGATTATGGTGGAGGTCCGGCTTCAGTTCCTACAATTTCTGCCGGAGCTACTTCTGGTGCAGGGCCGTTTGTACGTAGAAAAGGATGGGCCGACTGCTCCCAACCTTCTACTTGGCAATTGGTTCAACCTAATTTGCGCTCTTATGGAGGTACTACTGCTAGTTTTACCATAACGGGATTACCAGCGGCCAGTGCAGGTACAGTAACCGCAGGCACAACCCCACAATGTATAGGCGGCTCAACCACCTATACAGTATCTGGTGTAGAGTTGGGCGGAGGCAGTGGCGCATGGAGCAGCAGCAATGGCTCCGTAGCCACGGTAAACCCAAGCACAGGATTAGTAACAGCAGTAGGCGCGGGCACATGTAATATAGTATATACCGTAACAGGCGGTTGTGGCGGCACTAAGACAGCAAGTAAACCATATACCGTAACACCAACAGCCAATGCAGGCACAGTAACAGCCGGCACAAGCCCACAATGTATAGGCGGCACAACCACCTATACAGTATCAGGTGTAGTATTGGGAGGAGGCATAGGCGCATGGAGCAGCAGCAATGGCTCCGTAGCCACGGTAAACCCAAGCACAGGATTAGTAACAGCAGTAGGCGCGGGCACATGTAATATAGTATATACCGTAACAGGCGGCTGTGGCGGCACTAAGACATCAAGTGCGTCATATACCGTAACACCTGATCGTACAGTAGGCACAGCGTCATCTTCACCAACCGTATGTATCAATACATCAATGACGAGTGTAACCCATACAACAACAGGAGTAACCGGAATAGGAAGTTCAGCTGGTTTGCCGGCAGGCGTAGCAGCGAGCTATGCATCCAATACAATAACGATAAGCGGTACACCAACAGCAAGCGGTACCTTTAATTATACCATAACGCCAACAGGTTGTGGGAGTGCAACTGCCACAGGTACCATCACCGTAAATGCAGCTCCGGTTGCTTATATTATACCACGCGGTGGAGATTCTGTTGGTTGTACTAACGATGAGTTTGTACTAGAAACTTCTGTAAGTGGAGGTGGAGGTGGTTCTCCAAGTTACCAATGGTATGAGTATGATTTTGGTACTAGTTCATACACTCTTATTAGTGGCGCTACCAACGATACATTTAAAACAGCTCCTCTTACCAACCCTAGTGGTTCACTTAATAAAATATACAGGTATAAAGTTGAGTATAATGTAAGTGGTTCCGGCTGTACAACAGGAATGGATGAGGTTGATATAACAATATTGCCAACACCATCGCTTACGAGCACTATGGAAGATTGTGCAGGTACAGCAAGTGGCGGTGAGTGGGATTATGTTTACACTACTGCGACATTGGGTTCTGGTCCATATTCTGTAGCAGATAGCACCGGAGGTTCAGTTGTAGTGTTTGCTTCTCCTGGTGATGTGTTAAAGATATTTAGAGTGCCAATGGGAACCGGAAGTCATAACTTTGCAGTTACCGATGCCAATGGCTGCATGGCTGTATCAACATTGAGTGCCAATGCATCGCTGCCAAATACATTGCCTAACACTGGTAGTGCAGGAAATGCAGCGGGGCAATGTATATTAAAAGGCTTCAACGAGTGGGTACACATTAGAAAGCAGTTTTCTGCAAGTGAAGTAATAGCTTCTGTGAAAGATAATGGTGTAGATTTAGGAACAGTAACAGTAGAGTCTTATAGAGAAGCTACTTCGCCAACAGTGCCTAATAGCGGTGCAGTTTGTGTAGGTACTCCGGCTGCTGCCATGCGCAGGCACTTTGTAGTGAAATCTGGCTCTTATTCAGATCCAAGTGTAAAATTTCAAGATGGAGGTGGCAATCCAACCGATGTATCGCTGCGCTTATACTTTAGCCAAGACGATTTTGATACTTTGGTTGCCAATACTGCTGCTAACAATGTATCGGGTAACAGATGCACCGAAGATGATGATATTACCAGTATGAATGCTTTGTACTTAACCAAGTATTCAGATTATGCTTTGTTGGGTAATGAGGATGGCGATTATTTGAATAACTCAACCAATAGTGCTTATTACCGAGTATTTAATGTAGGCAACATCACCAATCCAATGCTAATTAAGCAAAATGGTTTCGATACAATTTTTGGTACAACCGGTTCTACTTTCCATTATGCAGAATTGAACGTATCTGAGTTTAGCGAGTTGTGGT